>CAZPSM010000020.1:10344-13927 GCA_964589125.1 uncultured Hyphomicrobiales bacterium
CTTGTAATATCGTTAATAAAGCGTTCCTGACCGAAAATCTCATCCATTAAAACCTTAACATAGTGTCCCATCTTCCAATCGATGTGAACATATATTGAGCCATCGTCTGCCAGTATTTCTCTAAGTAGAATGAGTCTCTTTCTCAGGAACTCGATATATTCTGCACCAACAAGCTTATCTTCGTATGCTTTCTCATCCTCAAGACTACTGCTTATTGTTGAAGTCCGTCCTTCACCGCTTTTAAATTCTTGATTGGTAGCAAATGGTGGGTCGATGTATACTAATCGGACTTTTCCCTTGATATTTGGGTCTTTTATCAAAGCTTTTAACGCTTGCAAATTATCCCCTAAAATTAGCATATTGCACCACCCGTCAAACCTATTCTGACCAAAACTTTTGATTTCCTTGAGAGTAAGAGTAGATGCAGCGGTAATAACTCTTTTCAAATCTTCCTTGGGTTTGTATTGTAGTTTTATCCCGTTGTTCGCCATTTTGATTCCTCCTCGTTTGTCAATATCTCGTAAGGCGCAATTTCATCTGACGGCTGCGGACATACGAAGTGCGAGGCGAAGCCGAGCATTTGGGTGAGGGCGTAAGCCCGAACCGTATGTCTACTGTTATATGAAGTTCGGATTGATACAAGGTTTGTAACTCTTTATAATTCATCCTACTCCCTTCATTTTACTTTGTATTTTGGACAATTTAGCATCCACATGTCCTTGTCTTTTTACACGACTTGCTTGTTCAGAAGTCATTGCTTTCTTTTTTGCCATAATTTAACCCCTCTTAATAATCAACACTTCTTGTGTCTTTTTTACATGATTTCTATTTTCCCGTTTTCTGTTCTCTCCAATTCTTGTTTCTCCCTGTCCCATTGTATATTGAATTGGTAATTCAATTATTTCAAAATCTTTATACCATTCCCGAATAGTAGGCGAGTCGTTATACGACAAAATGAAGCCATTTTTGTGATTTTCCAGTAGATTACGCAGTAGCGTATGGTCAAAATTGTTATGATGTATTGGAAAGTTCCTTTGGGGATACAATCCTCGAAACAAAGTGCTATCGTCCCCCAGATAATAAGGCGGGTCGCAATAAAGAAAGTCCTTCGGGAACATTGGCAATACATTTTCGTAAGTATCGCAAAAAACTTCTATGTTTTTTACGTCGAAATCCGCTACTCTTTGGATTAAATTGCTATAAGTTTTAGGATTGGCATAGACGCTCGACACCCAGCCCAAGAATCCAGGACCATACGAAAGATTGTGGTTGAAATAGTAATAAGCAGCCAACTTTAACGGCTCTAATCTAATTTCTCCTTCCCAATGTTGACGAAGTATTTCTTTTATTCTGTAATATTCCTCCTTTGTAGGCGGTAACTTTTTAAGTTCAAGATACAATTCAGTTGGAGAATTAATTTGGTAATGCCAATAATTAACCAATATATCGAAAATATCAAACCCAACTACTGGAATGCCTAACTCTTTAGCCACTGCGATTTCAACGGAGCCACCACCAAAGAAAGGAGAAACAAGCCGTGGAATGTTCAATGGCAATTGTTCCACAATATAACCCACCGCCCAACTCTTCCCGCCAGCATATCTTAATGGTGACCCAAGGTATCTTCGGTATTTCTGCTTCGAGCCTTTTAAACTTTTTAAGAAAACCTCTTTCCCATTAAGAGCAAACAAAGTAGCTTCCCGACGCCTTGTAATTTTACTAACTAAATACATCTGCTAATATCTCAAGAATACTATATACAAAGATAATAATTATATTTCTTTCGCAATAAGCTCTATTTCTTCATCGGTTAGGTATGGATGCATTGGCAAAGAGAAAATCCGTGTTGCAATATCTTCGGCAACAGGGAAATCGCCCAAATTATATCCCAAATCCTCGTTCACCTTTTGTAAGTGCAACGGCTTTGGGTAATAAATCGCAGTTGGAATACCACGTAACTTTAATCTTTCAAGGATTTCCCTTCGTTCGGAAGAATCCTTTGCTTTGACTGAATATTGTGCCCAAACAGAAGTAGCGTTGTCGGGAACAAATGGTGTCTCGACTTTACCTTGCAAGAGTTGATTATATTTTTGAGCAACTTCGTTCCGTTGAAGAATTTCGGAATCGAAAATAGTCAGTTTGGCAAGCAAAATAGCTGCTTGAAGTGAGTCGAGCCGTCCGTTAATCCCATTTCGGATATTGTCGTAACGGTCTTCGCCTTGCCCGTGGACGCGAATCGAAAGGAGTAGATTATAAAGTTCCTCGTCGTCGGTAAAGATTGCTCCGCCATCGCCGTAACATCCCAAAGGCTTAGCGGGGAAGAAAGAGGTTGCCGAAGCATCACCCCACGAACAGGCTCGCTTCCCGTTGCGTGTGCCACCAAAACTCTGTGCCGCATCCTCCAAAACCTTCAAGCCATAACTATTTGCAATTTCGACAATTCTATCGTTATCGGCTGGTAAACCAAACAAATCTACTGGGATTATTACTTTGGGCTTGAGTTCATTCTTTGCAATAACATTTTGTATTTCTATTTCCAACTTATTTGCATCTATATTAAATGTGTCGGGTTCAATATCGACAAAAATTGGGGTTGCACCAACCAATCGGATAACCTCCGAGGTTGCAATGAAAGTAAAAGGTGTAGTAAACACTGCATCCCCGTTTCCGATACCCCATGCCATCAATGGCATTAGCAAAGCATCGGTTCCCGAGGCACATGCTACACAATATTTTCGCCCAACGTATCGAGCAAGTTGAGTTTCGAGTTCAGTAACTTCTGGACCCAATATAAATTTGTTGTGTTCCAATACCGAAGAAATTCTTTCGTTGACTAAATCTTTGATTTTCTCATACTGGCGTTTTAAATCAATGAATTGCATGGTTTATTATCTCCCAATTCCTTTGTAATATATTCCAGATTTGACTATGGCTTCTTTATCGAGACAATTGCGTCCGTCAATCACGATTTTAACTCCGAATCTTTTCAAAGTATCTGCTCCTATTTTGGTAAATTCCCTATGTGCAGTGGCGATTACAATAGCGAAAGTGCCTTGTAATGCTTCTTCGAGCGAGTTCGCTGTGTTCAACGAAGAAACATAGGGGTCGTAGGCGACAAGTTCTGCTTCGTATGCTTCGAGTAAACTTTTTATTTTAAGTGCTGGGCTTTCCCGTAAGTCTCCAACATTGGGTTTGTATGACAGTCCTAAAAGAGTGATACGCGTTCCTTTAATGGGCTTTCCGAACTTATTCAAAGCATTGATAAGATGGTCGACGGTATGCCCCGGCATCGAATTATTAATTTCTCGAGCGAGTTTTAGAAACTTATGGTCGAAGCCACTTTTTTTGGCTCTATCGATAAGGTAGTATGGGTCAACGGGGATACAGTGTCCTCCAACACCACAACCCGGATAGTGAGGCATAAAGGCAAAAGGCTTATTCGATGCTCCTTTAATTACAGCAAGGATATCGATTCCAAGAACTTCGAAACTTTTAGCGAGTTCGTTCACAAATGCAATGTTGATGTCGCGAAATGTATTTTCGATTATTTTTGTGGCTTCCGTTGTTTTTAAATCGGGCATTT
>CAZPSM010000020.1:13983-22781 GCA_964589125.1 uncultured Hyphomicrobiales bacterium
ACCTTGTAGTCTCGGGCGAAGTTGAGCCAATGTTTCTTGGTATATTGTAAACATTCCACCGTGGGTCGCCGGGATTAATTCGTTCGGGGCAATGTGCAACATTAAAGTCTTTTACAACACTAAGCCCCGAAAGTTCTTCGAGCATCGGAATCACAAGTTCATCGCAAACACCCGGATTGATTGTGGATTCGATAACAACAATCTGCCCACGTTGAAGAAACTTGCCAATTGTTGTGATTGAATTTGTCAGTGGTCGAAGGTCGGGTGTGTAGTCGTCGAGCACAGGGGTTGGTACACAAACGAAGTAAATTTCGGAGCCTTCTATTATTTCTTCGTTCGACGAGGCTTTGATTTTTGTCTCCTGCAAATCGAGCCTTGCTTGCTCGTCATCAATTGGGCAAACCCCACTTAAAATTTGTGAAACTTTTTCGTAATTCGGGTCGTAGCCAACAACGTCGACCGACGTTTTCTTCTTTATTGCTAAGGCAAGTGGCAATCCAACATATCCAAGCCCAAGGACAGCAACTTTCATTATTTTGCAAACTTTAAAAAATCAAAATTACGAATAATTTATGGCTTTTGGGTGAGGGTGATTGTCGAATTACCACTATCAGTGTTTCACTTTAATCAGCCGAGCAGATAAAGTTTTTTCCCCGTGTTGCATAATGATAAAACAACCATCCCTTGGTAACTCTTCGGTTGGCAACTCAAAAATATTGCTCGAAATGTTGCAGATATGCTTGGCTCTTTATTGTCCAATCATACATACCGTAGTCCACGTTTGCCTATGTCCCGTCGGTAGTATTTGTTGGCAAACGATACTACATCGACTCCGAGATATGCCTTTTCGATTGCTTCGGACAATGTATTTCCTATTCCACAGACGCCAACAACACGCCCACCGTCGGTTATAACCTTATCTGCATCGAGTTTCGTACCAGAATGGAATACCAAACAACCAAGACTTTCTGCTTTGCGTATCCCAGTAATTTCAAATCCTTTTTCATAGGAATCGGGATAACCGTTGGAGGCAAGGATAACGCAACAAGCGTATTGATTGGGACTTGCTCCCTCGAAGTATTCAGTTCGAAGCCTGCCATTAGCAACCGAATACAGCAGATTTGCAAAATCCCCACGAACAATAGGAAGAACTGCTTGGGTTTCGGGGTCCCCGAAACGGCAATTAAATTCAACGACTTTCGCTTTATTGTCTTTTATCATCAACCCGGCATAAAGGCAACCATTGAACGGGAAGCCTTCGGTTGCCATTCCCTTAATTGCCGGAGCAATTATTGTCTTTTCGATATAATCAAGCGTTTCGGAACTAACAAGAGGCGTTGGGCTATAGGCACCCATACCACCAGTGTTTTTTCCACGGTCGCCGTCGCCAATTCGCTTGTGGTCTTGTGCAGTAGGGAAAATAACATATCGTTCTCCATCGGTCAAAGCCAGAACCGATGCTTCCTCGCCTTCGAGAAATTCTTCGACCACAACGGTCGAACCAGCAGTGCCAAAAAGCCCCGAAAAGAACATCTTCAAAGTTTCAATAGCTTGATTGCGACTTTCGCATACCACCACACCTTTCCCAGCGGCAAGACCATCGGCTTTAAGGACAATTGGGGTTGGCAAAGAATTTATATAGTCTATGGCTTCTTTCTCCTCTTGATAAGTGAAAGTTCTAAACTGAGCAGTTGGAATATTATGTCGTTCCATAAAATTCTTTGCAAAGGCTTTCGAAGATTCGATTCGAGCGGCAAGTTGCGAAGGACCAAATACGCGAATTCCTTTGGCTCTTAAATTATCGGCGATTCCCCGGGAAAGTGGCTCTTCGGGTCCTACAACTACCATATCAATTCCCGAATCGAGGCAAAACTTGGCAAGTTCGTCGTAGTTTTTCTCGTCGACCGAAACCTTTGTTGCAAGAGAAAGAATCCCAGCATTCGTTCCACAACTAAATAGTTGAACCTCCGGATTCGACAAACGAAGTTTCCACGCGAGAGCGTGTTCTCGTCCACCGTTGCCAACAATCAAAATTTTCATATTCCAACTCCAAATAAAGCACAAAATTAAGCATTTTCGGATTGGCAATCAGCAAAGCCATTGTATCTATGTAAATTTATGAAATAGGAAAAGAACAACTTAATAGAGTGAGATTACAAACTTATTTCCGCTGGATTTGTTTTTCTCGAAACATTTTGTTAATTTTGTGATTATAGAAATCGCGGGGTGGTGCAATGGAAGCATGCCGGGCTCATAACCCGGTGGTTCTAGGTTCGAATCCTAGCCCCGCAACAAATGAAAGAGGCTTTCAAAGAAGCCTCTTTTTTATTAGTCAATTGGTCGGTTCTTATTCATTTAGGAAATCCCCGTAAGATTTTTCTGCTTTTTGTTCAGATGGATTTTAGAATCGCATTGTGACGTAGTTCTACAACTCCAATGGCTTTAACACCGTTATTCCTATACTGCTCTTTATTCCTCGGACGAAATCCGATATATTGGTATCCAACACGACTTTTCTTTGCTTTGAAGAGGCGTGTAGGAATTTTGCTGATTTCTGTCTCTCGTTGTAGCCTAAACCGGTATGACTATAGTCCAGCCCGGGTTTATTCGTTACGATTGCAATAATATCGCCGGTAGCGATTTGCCCTTCGATGCTTGAAATCTTTTCAATAGGAATATAATAATAGGTTCGGTTCGCTATTTCCTTCTCTATTGCTCGTATTTTCTCGATTTGTTGAGAGTTATTTTTCAAGCCAATGTATAAATCGGGGTGGTTCGACATAAAATTAAGTTTAAAACGAATTGGCGCGCCACCGAGTTCGATGGTTTTATCTTCGACAACGCCTTTTTCGATATTATCGTAAATCCAATCGGAAGTATAATGCAAACGCGAAGAATAATCAACTAACTTACCATTTCGATAGCGCGTGTAGGTTACCTCTTCAACCAAATCATTAAGAGAGATTTTGTCTTTTTTAATAATTCGAGCTAAGCATAGCGAGACCTCGAAAAAGGTAACACAATCGAAGCCATCGAAGGTTACAACACAACGTTCGGGTAGTTCGCGGTCGAGTGTTTTTTCGAGGTAAGGTGTTCCTACCAACTTCAAAGCAATTTTCCCGATAAGTTCTCCGATAGGCAAGACCTTCCAATTTTCCTCGAGTGCTGATTTTATAATCCTATCGAACTTGCTTGTTGTATGCGAAGCTTGGTTTGATTTTCCCAAGCCTTTGAATCTATTGACGACAAAAAGGCTGGCGAAAGTTAATACGAAATTACGGCGCTCCATTATTTCCTCGTTCGAAGAAGAACAATTATTCCAAAAATTACAAACAATCCGTTTGCAAGCCATCCACCAATGGCTGGATGTAGAGTTGTTGTATAAACAATAACCTGACCAATTTCGGTAAAGAAAAGATAAAGGAAAGAAGCAATCATTGCCGCGGCAATTTGCAATGCAATCCCACCCCTTTGTTTAACCGAGGCAAAGGGAACAGCAAACATAACCACAATAAAACTTGCAAATGGGAAAGCATATCCAGCATAATATTTTATCATTTGTTTGCGAACATTCCTTCCACCGCGTTCCAAAAGTGTGAGGTATTCCTTCAACTCGTCGAATGTCATTTCTTCGATTCTTCGTTGTAACTTAAGCAATTGCACATGAGTAATGTTCAAAGGAATCCGAAGGCTATCGTATTCGCTTGTATAGACTTTCCCATTCGAAAAATCACGCACCAAAGCATCGTAGAACACCCATTGCGAATTGTTTTCGTCCCAACGGAACCGTTTTGCTTCGATTCGTTTCACTACACGTGGAGAAAATTCTTTGGTGTATTCTTCGACGAATATAAATTGGCCTCGTAGTTCGAGCGGGTCGTAAAATTGCAAAGAAACATTCCGCAAAGGACTATCGCGAAAGTAAAAATTATAAACCGAAGTGCTTTCCAATTCTTTTTTCAAATACTTTTGCTCAATTCGAAATTTTTTCCCATTCGCTTGCGGGACAACCCAACCATTGAAATAAACTTGCAAGGTAGATAAACCAATGCCTATTATAAAAAATGGGATAAGTAGTTGGTAAAGACTAAATCCACCCGACTTCATTGCTGTAATTTCATTCAAGGCAGACAGACGCCCGACGGAAAAAAGTATCCCGACCAATACAGCAACAGGAGTTATAAGTTTTATTACTTCTGGAAGAAAATAAATGTAGTATTCAAGGATAATCTTTGCTGTCGCATTATTATCGATGAAATCGTCGAGACTTTCGATTAAATTGACAATAATGAAGATTGTTGCAAGCGCGCCCAACGAAAACAAAAAGGTTAAAAAGAATTGTTTGATTAAGTATTTATACAAGAGCATAACATACCGCTTTGCTAAACTGCAAGTCCACTGTTGCAAGAATTTTGTTGATTATTTCGATTAAAGTTCCAGTCCATCTTCTTCTTGTTCATTGTCTTTCGATTGTGCTTTATATTTTTCGTTCAAGCGAATTATTTTTAGTTCGGCTTCTTCGAGCGTCTGTCGCAATTGCACAGCAAGTTCCATTCCCTCTTCGTAAAGTTTCAAAGAGTCGTCGAGCGAAACATTGCCTTGGTCGAGCAGTCCAACAATTTCTTGTAAACGTTTCAATTTTTCTTCGAAGGACTTTTCCATCGGTTTCCTTACAATTTTATTCATTGTATTCAAAAAAGCTTTCCTTTATTTGAATATTTCTTTTTTTAAGATAATCCAATACAAAATCGAAATGGTATTGCGAAAATCCTAAAAATTCTGGCGGAACAACACCCTTTTGTTCTATCTTCTTTTCGACAAGCAGATTTGCAACAGCACAGGCAACGAAACCCGTTGTTCTTCCCATTGAAGTATCTTTGTTGACTTCATCGTAAACATCAAAAATTTCATATTGTTCGACGATAGTCTTGTTGTTCTTTTTGCCTTCGAATACGATTCGCATTGCTGTAAATTCTGGCTCTTCGGGAGCAAGTTTCCATTTTGGCAAAAGCAACGATGCGGTTAGTTCCAAAGGACGAACCTTCCCCGAAGGGGTATCGACGTAATTATTATCGAGAAAACCACAATGTTTGAGCAATTTTATTTTTTCGGCATATCCCGGATAACGTAAAGTTTTCTCTTCCAGATTTGGTATATCAATAGTGTGAATAAGCGTTCTTAATCCATCGGTTAAAAATGCTTCAAGAGTTCCAACAGGTTCAAATTCTAAGTGTTCTATTTCTGTGAGAGGTTCTATTTCAAAGACTTTGTTTTCCTTTTTATATCGAGCTGGTCGTATGTATTCCTCTAACACATCAATAGGTGAAAAAGGTGCCTTGTATTCAAAAGGTAAACTGCGCCGGAAAGGCAAACCACCTACATATATTTTGCACGTGTGAACCTGCATCCTTGTTGCAATGTAACCAACTATGATGTTGCTCAATCCGGGGGCAACTCCACAATCGACGACAGCAGTTACGTTGTTCGATTTTGCTAATGAGTCTAATTCGAGAGCATTCTCTGGAAAAAACGAAATATCCACTACGTTTTTCCCCATTTCTATAAGCGATTTGAGAACGCGAAACCCTAAGAAACCCGGAACCGCAGAAACAACAATATCGTATTGCTTGGCAATAGATCCCAGTTCATCTTCTTTCGATACATCCAAAACCATAGTGTCGATATTCGATAAGCCTTTAACAACAGCGAGATTGTTGTGGTTTATATCGACAACGGTTACCTCGTAATCTTTTGCGAGGTCTTTAGCGATTGTTCGCCCTACTAAACCACATCCTAAAAGTAAAATTTTTGTCATATTCTCATTTTTTAATAATTTTACTATATTCAAAAACCAAATTAAAGAAAGTTAGTGATTTGTATATATTGTAGAAAGAAATTTTTTGTGAAATTCATACTTGCTATTGTGTTTGTTAGTTTTGTGTTTATAGGCTGTGGCGCAGAAACAAAGGAACAGAGCGGGCAAAAGATTTCCCCCGAGGAATTACAATTACCCGACCAATTAGCGACTAATATTGTTGTAGATTTTGTCGATACCTCGTTTTTAAAAGCGCGACTTTGGGCGAAAACGGGGAAAGTTTTCTACAGCCGAGGAGAAACAGAATTGGTCGATAGCATACGTGTTGAGTTCTATTCGAAAAGCACCGGGCGCCGCGCTAGTGTCCTTACCGCCGATAGTGCTAAAATCAACGATAGGACAAAAGATATGTATGCTTTTGGGCGCGTCCTTGTTGTTTCCGATAGCCCCAAGACGATTCTACGAACGAGTCTTTTGGAATGGAAAAATCGAACACAAAAAATCTACTCGAACGAATATGTAGAAATCATTCGCCCCGATGAAGAAATTCGCGGCTACGGTTTTGAATCGGATGTGAATTTAACTAATTATAGAATTTATAAGGTTAGTGGAGTGAAGAAATGAAGCCGATGCTTGTTGCAGGAAATTGGAAAATGAACAAAAACATTGCCGAATCGGTTACTCTTGTTTCCGAAATTCTTTCGTGGCTCGACGGCAGAGCTCTGAAAAGCAAGGTCCTTCTGTGCCCTCCGTTTACAAGTATTCCAGCAGTTCAGAAATTAATAGAAAACACGAGCTTATTGCTTGGTGCACAAAACTGCCATTATGAGTCGAAGGGTGCATACACGGGCGAAATCTCTCCTCCGATGCTTAAATCTGCTGGGTGCGAGTATGTTATTGTGGGCCATTCCGAGCGAAGAGCCTACTTTTTCGAAACCGACAACATAGTTAATAAAAAGGTAATCGCGTTGCTTGCTCATAATTTGAAACCAATACTTTGTATTGGCGAAACATTAGATGAGAGAGACAATGGTTTGACCTTCGATGTCGTAGAGCGCCAAATTCAATTAGGGTTAAAAGGTGTCGCTCCCGAACAAATTGCTCAAATTGTAATTGCCTACGAACCAGTTTGGGCAATAGGAACTGGGGTTACTGCAACGACTGAACAAATCGACGAGGCACATCGATTCATTAGAAATCACCTGGTAAAACTTTTCTCCAGCCGTGCAAATGATGTGATGATATTGTATGGTGGAAGTGTTAATTCACAAAATTGCCTCGAAATTTTTGCTATACCGGAAGTCAATGGTGCATTGATTGGCGGTGCTTCGCTCGTTGGTAAAGAGTTCGTCTCGATTATCGAATCCTCCGAAATGATTGCGAGTTCAACACAATGACAATGAATCTTCCAAATACAATTAGCCTTGTTCGTCTTGTGTTAGCCCCCATTTTTTTTGTTATGCTTAATTCGGAATCGGAATCGCTTGTGAGCATAGCCTGTGTTGTTTACTTGATAGCAGCGATAACGGATACACTCGATGGTTGGGCGGCTCGCCGTTTTGGTATTGTAACACGCTGGGGAGAATTTTTAGACCCACTTGCCGATAAAGTTCTTACCCTTTTTGCATTTGTGTCCTTTGTAGCAATGGACATTATGCCTCTTTGGATGCTGATAGTTTTTTTAATTCGGGACACAATTTCGACCACTCTTCGAATTGTTGCGATAAAGAAAGGTTCACCAATCGAGACCTCGATTTCTGCGAAAGTTAAAACAACGATTCAAATGTTTCTCATTGCATACGTTCTTTCTTTAATTTTTTTGAAAAATAATTTTAAAATTTTTAATCCCATTGCAATTGATAGTTTAATATACTCGAAATTCACATTCTATGCGATTTTGCTTGTTACTTTAATGGCTTTATATTCTGTTTTAGGTTACGTAAGAAGATATAAAAGTTTATTTTCTATGAAAAATTTTGTAAAAAAATATGCAAAAACACTTGACAAATAAGAAAAAAATTCATATTTTGTGCTTGTAAAAAATTGAAAGGTCAAAAATCTTTATTTTATGGTATTTTATAAACAAAAATATGGTACTTCTGAATGAGGATCAAGGAGTTGGTTGAATTATCCTTTGGATATGTTGATAAATGGAGATTTTAAATAATTTTTGTTCCGACAGTGGCTTAAAATACCACTGTGTCTTTTTTGTTTAACTAATTTGAGGTGAAGTATGGCCTTAAACAAAGCACAACTCGTTTCCGAAGTCGCTAAGCGAGGCGGCTTGAAGAAAGCCGATGCCGAAAAGGCAATCAACAGCACGTTCGCAGCGATCACCGAGGAGCTCGGCAAAGGAGGCAAAGTTACTCTAATCGGATTCGGTACATTCTCGGTCATCGAGAAGAAAGAGCGAACCGGGATCAATCCTCGCGATCCCAAGAAGACTATCAAAATTCCCAGCCGAAAAGCTCCGAAGTTCAAACCCGGCAAAGCATTGAAAGATGCTGTCAACAAAAACACCGGCAAGAAAAAAGGCGGGAAAAAATAATCCAAAGTTCTCCTTGGAAAGCCGTTCTTTATGAACGGCTTTTTTTTTATTTTTGTATGATTTTGTTTTTAAAAACTTAATTATGCAAAAAGAAATTCTTTCGAAACCATATTTGATTAGTGTCGATGACCTTTCTATCTCCGATGTTGAGCTCATATTCGATAAAGTGAGGTTTTTCCAACAACGAGCGGCGGAAAATTCACTTCCAGCTGAACTTCAAGGCTATACTGTTGCTCTTGCATTCTTTGAACCTTCGACCCGAACAAGAATATCTTTCGAATTAGCAACAAAAAGATTAGGGGGTAAAACATTCCTCTTTTCGAGCAACACAAGTAGTTTAACAAAAGGGGAATCGTTGCTCGATACACTTAGAACGCTCGAAGCAATGGACGTTCAAATTTTTGTAGTTCGACATAGTTGTTCAGGTGTTCCCCA
>CAZPSM010000020.1:22805-31933 GCA_964589125.1 uncultured Hyphomicrobiales bacterium
ATTTATTACAGCGAAATACAAGCCGAATGATTATCAATGCAGGCGATGGGAAACACGAACACCCAACACAAGCATTACTCGATGCTTATACTATTTACACACATTTTGGGAGAATTAAAGGGGTTAAAGTTTGTATCGTTGGGGATATTCTCCATAGCCGTGTCGCTCGCTCAAATTTTTTACTGCTGAAAAAACTTGGTGCTCAAATTTCTCTTTCCGGGCCGGGGACTTTAGTGCCTTATCATCATTCAATTTGGGATGTTAAAATTCTGCGGAGCATCGACGAAGCAATTGAATGGGCCGATGTTATTATGCTTCTTCGTTTGCAGAACGAAAGAATGGCCTCCGGTTTGTTGCCTTCTTTGGGGGAATACTCGAAATATTATTCTTTGACTCTCGAACGCATCAGCCGAAAGCCGGAACTTGTAGTTTTGCATCCCGGTCCTGTAAATTACGGAATTGAATTGGAATACGAAGTAACCAGTTTCCCAAATGTATTGATTCAAAACCAAGTTTCCCACGGGGTCTTTGTGCGAATGGCTTTGCTTTCTCTTTTAGTCCGAACATATGAATCACAGTGACTTTAGACCAAATAATCCCAGCAACCTTTGGCGAATCATCGATATTATATCGTGGGGAACAGAATATTTAAAAGAAAAAGGATTCGAATCGGGGCGTTTGCTAATAGAACTGCTGCTTGCCCACGTTCTACATTGCAAACGCATCGATTTATACTTAAACTACGAAAAACCATTGACAGGTAACGAACTGAACAATTTAAAAGTAGTATTGAAACGCTTACTCAACCACGAACCATTGCAATATATTGTTGGCAAAACTCAGTTCTTAGACCTCGAAATTTTGCTTAATCGCCGAGTCTTTATCCCACGCCCCGAAACCGAAATACTTGCCAAACAAGTAATGGATGACTTTAACGCTCAACAACAAGCCCGCCTAGAAATCCTTGATATTGGATGTGGTTGTGGGGCTATCGCACTTGCCCTTGCAAAATATTTCCCTCGCTCCCGTGTTCTTGCAATCGACATATCCGATGAAGCCTTAAATCAGACCGAAGAGAACGCCAAAATCAATTCAATTTCTAACGTTATCACAAAAAAATTAAATATTATGGACAGTCTCCCCGATGGAAAATTCGATATTATTGTTTCGAACCCACCCTATTTATCTGCAAAAGAATATAGGGATGTTGAACCGAACTTGTTGTTTGAACCGAAAGAATCGTTGACAGATGATTCCGATGGGTTTTCTTTTTATCGTCGTTTCGCAAAAATTTTCCCCGAACTCCTTGCTGTAGACGGAAAATTCTATCTCGAAGTTGGCTATAATCAAGCCGAACAAGTTGCACAAATTTTTGCAAAACATAAATTCATAGTTAAGTTTCTCCTCGATTTTAATGCCATCAAAAGGGTTATATCCAATTAGAAAAGGGGGCGGAATCTTTTTGAATAAATTCATATATTTGCATTTTTTTGAAAAAATGAAGAAAAATACAAGGGCTATTGCATATTTAGTTTATCTTGCGATTTTGTGTCCTATCCTTTTTTATCCGATTGGTGTAGATTTTACTATCTTTTTGCTCGGAGGCCGTTCGGTTCTCGAAGGTGGCAAAATTTATGTCGATTACATCGATATTAAACCACCGTTTGTATACTACTTGTTTGCTCTGGTCTATTTTATATGCGGAAATTCGCAATTTTTGATTCAACTTTTTAACCTCGCCTTGCATTTTGCCATCGCAGTGTTGATATCCAAGATAGTCGAAAAAGTAACACAAGACAAGAAATTAGCATTTATTCTGCCAATTCCATATTTATTTTTACTACACTCTTTCAACCATCATAATCTTATGGAATTGGAGAGCTTATTTAATCTTGTTTTCTTGGTAATTTTCTATCTTGTCCTGTTTGCTAAAAAGATTAAACTCAAATTTATTTTTATTGGATTGCTGCTTGCAATTAGTTTTTCGTTGAAGTATGTGTTGGGCATTATACTTTTTGCTGTTGTATTCGTCGAATGGGAAAAAAACAACATAAAACGCAATATCGGCAACCTTTTAATTTTAATAGGTAGTTTCTTGTTCTTTTCTTTTCTATTGTTTCTTCCTATTTTTGTAGATAAGGAGATATACAGTGGTTTTCTCCGCATAGTCGATTACCTTGCTTATTATTATCAACTTGTAGTTAATAGAGATAACACATTTAAATATGTTTTGGATACGATAGGCACGTTCTTTGGCGTCCATTTTTCTATTGCCTTCCTTTTTGCAGGCTCGATTGGGATATGGAAGACGTTAAAATTATTTCAAAGCAATGAGACTGCTAGCAACTCGTTTAGCCTGTTGCACAAGCGTTTCCATCTCTTTTTGCTTTGCTCGCTGATTCTTCTTTCGATTTCGATTATTTTAGAAAACAAGTACTTTGGTTACCACAATCTACGATTGCTCGCTATTCTTACGATTTATGTCGGTATTGGATTGGTCGAAATTTATAACAATATACGAAAGTTCAACCCTTGGGGTAAACGCTTAACTATTATTATCCTCGGTGTAGTCTTTGTTTTTCTTTCACCTTTCCCACGTTTTGTTAACCATTGGATTCCGGTCCCATATTACTTTTTCGACCAAGACAAATATGCCAACTATTACGACAAGAAAAATTCGAATTTCGATAAACTTGCACAAGCGTTGAAAATCAAAGATTTTATTAATTCACAGGTGAAGGAATCCGACACAGTGATTGTAATAGGAGAAATTCCAATACTCAATATGTATCTCCGAAACAAACACTTTTCTGCCTTTGCGTTTCCTGTGTTTTATCTTTCGGCTTATCGAATCCCGAAGGAATGGGAAAGGCTCCTTTTCGATGAATTACTCAACAGCCGATTTATTGTTGTCCAAAGGAACGACGCTTTTCATTTTTATCAGCATAAGCCCTCGACACTCGAGTCTTTGCAATCGAAATCAGAGTATTACGATGTGATTCTCGATAAATTTCGGAATGTATTTGAGACAACTGACTTCATTATATACAAGAGGAATGATTAAAAATGTTTTTCGAAGTTGCTGGTATTACTGTTCACCCCTTAATTCCGCCTTTGGTTGCTTTTTTGATTTCAGTATTTAGCTCCACTGGTGGAATAAGTGGTGCTTTTATTATTCTTCCGTTCCAAGTAAGTGTACTTGGGTTTACTTCGCCGGCAGTTAGTGCTACTAACCAACTTTACAATGTTGTTGCTATTCCGAGTGGGGTATATCGCTATGTTCGCGAAGGTCGTATGGTTTGGCCACTTACTTGGATTGTCATAGCAGGAACACTGCCGGGTGTGCTAATCGGTGCGCTTGTACGAATTAATTATTTGACAAATCCGATGGTTTTCAAGGTATTTGCTGGTTGTGTGCTTCTTTATATCGGATTTCGCTTACTTCGAGAAAATTTGTCGAGCAAAACCAGCACGTCGATAAACGTCGAAGAACGATTTAGTCAAGAAGTGAAGAAATATAAGTCATCCAACGGAAGGTTCAAATTGCCGAGGGCAAAAGTTCGAGTTTTCAATTTCAAAGTTCTTGAATATGAGTTTGTCGGCGAAATTTTTCGGGTTCGTGTAGTTCCAATTTTTATCATCAGTTCAATAGTTGGTATAATTGGAGGGATTTATGGTATCGGTGGTGGGGCGATAATGGCTCCGATTTATGTAGCTTTCTTCCATCTTCCTGTTTATACCGTCGCTGGTCCAACGCTTATGGGAACGTTTATTACTTCTGTTTTTGGAACATTGTTTTATCAAGCGTTAGCGCCGTTCTATCCGCATCTTGTTGTTGCACCCGACTGGAAGCTTGGGATTCTTTTTGGGCTTGGGGGTCTTGTTGGAATGTATGTTGGAGCTCGTTTGCAGAAATTTTTACCAGCAAAATCAATAAAACTGATTTTAAGTGTCGGCATAATCTTTCTTGCCATTCACTATATTTTTGGATTCATTTGGAAATAGAAAAGAAAAAAAGACAAACATAAGTAATCCCGCAATTCCTAAAATAAAAAAGGCTGTCGTTGGACAACTCGCAAGACAGCCTTTATATACGCTACGCGAACTTATTTTTTCTCTTCTTTCTTTTCCTTTTTTGCCTTTGGTTTTTCCACTTTCTTTTCTTCCTTCTTCATCTCCTTTCCCTCGTGTTTATGAAGGACCTTTTTGTCCTTCATTTCTTTTGCTTCTTTCTTCATTTCTTTCGCTTCTTTCTTCATCTCTTTTGACTCTTTCTTCATCTCGGTCTTCGGCTTTTCTTTTTTCTCTTGAGTCGTCGATGCGGGGGTTTGAGCGAAAATGCTTGTTGCGAGAAATGCTATTGCAACAAACGTTGCAACAATGATGCGTTTCATAGAAAACTCCAATTATTGTTTAACATATTTGCCTCTAAACGGCAACGCAAAATTATAAAAGAAAAACATTCGTTATTCACATTAAGAAAAAATTTTTTTTGGAGTTTTGGAAAATATCGTTTTACAATATTTTGGAGAAAGAAATTAATACTTAGTAGATTTTAGCAAATTCCCTTCGGCTCGATAGTTGCACATTAAGAATGGGATAAAGTTTATATTCGAGCCTTTATACGAGAAAATTTGTTTTGTAGAACAAAAAAAGATTTTTAATTTTACATTGATAAACTTTGCTTAAATGTTATGAGTCGAGACGAGTTGAAAACAATAAGAAAAATTCGAACAACCCAGTTTGGGGAAATTGAGATTGAGCCACAACATATTTTCTATTTCGAAAATGGGATACTCGGATTCGAAGATTTGAAAGAGTTTGTGCTAATTTCGGACGAAGAGACACTTCCGTTCAAATGGCTGCTTTCGCTCGAAAAGCCCGAAATTGGCTTCCCAATTATTAGTCCATGGTATTTGGATTTACAATACGACCCGGGGGACGAATTCGACCTCGAAAGACTTGTTTTGATGGTTATTGTGATTTTAGAAGACGAGAACAAACAAATGAGTGCGAATTTGAAAGCCCCGGTGGTGTTCGATGTCGAAAATCAAAAGGGTTGGCAAACTATTTTACCAGCCGATAAATATTCTACAAATTTTGTAATACCGAGGAAAGCAACTGAAAATAAATAAAATATAGAGGGAACTTATGCTGGTATTATCAAGGAAGATAGGAGAAGTAATTACAATAGGCTCATCGGTTAAAATCACCGTTGTAGGATATAGTCGTGGTGTGGTGCGTCTTGGAATCGAAGCTCCCAAATCCATACAGGTTCATCGCAAGGAAGTCTACGACAAAATTATTGAACTCAATAAGCAGGCGGCTAAAACCGAAATCGCCCAACTCAAAGATGCTTTAAAAGTCGCTGCTGTGAAAATGAACAGGAAATTAGATGACCACCTAAGCACACAAACCCTTGTCTTTTCCAATAACAATGAATTTAATGTTGACAAAAGGGAATAAAAATGGCTGAATATAGTGCTTTGGTCATCGACGATGATGTCTGGATGCAACGTATTCTTTCGAAAACGTTGCAAAGTTACGGCTTCACCAAAACCTACTTAGCATCAAATGGCTACGAAGGTATTAATCTTGCAATCGAACATCTTCCCGAAATTATCATTTTGGACCTTCTTATGCCCGACCTTTCGGGGCACCAGGTTCTTAGATTACTTAAATCAATCAAAAGGACAAAAAATATACCCGTGGTAGTTATTTCGGCTCTTTCCGATACCGAAAATCTTGGACGCGCCGTTAAACTTGGAGTCAGCGGGTTTATTACTAAACCTTTCACGCGAACAACTATTTTCGAGAAATTAGTCGGAATTTTTGGAATCGATAGAATGGAAAAAATTGCTGCGGGGTTGCCAATCGAAAGCCTCACTTCGAAGGATGAAGAACTCGAAATCCCTACGCTGAAAAGTGAATTCCAAGACACAACCGACGAAAGCGAGGAAACTCGCAAGTCTATTCCAACGGCACAAACCGAAAAGGCTACAGAAAGCTATCGCCAATCCGACGAAAAAACCAGTATCGATGCTATAAAGAAACTGCTTTTGAAGACCAAGAAAAAATAAGGATGCGGAATAATCGAATATTAGTTGGAACTCGTGGTAGTCAACTCGCACTTTGGCAAACTAACTACGCAATAACCTTGATGCACCGATTCCTTCCTGCTCTAATCTTCGAAGTGAAAATTATTAAAACTACCGGCGACCAATTAAAAAAGCAAAATCCACTTTCGGTAACGACTACCAAGGGATTGTTTACAAAAGAAATTGAAGAGGCTCTGCTCGAAGGCAAAATCGATATTGCCATCCATAGTTTGAAGGACCTTCCAACTGAACTTCCCGAAGGCTTAGTAATTTCGGCAGTTATCGAACGTGCTCGTCCCGAAGATGTATTAATTTCGAAGAACAATATCCCTTTTTTTTCGCTTCCGAGCAATGCAAAAATTGGCACAAGTTCGTTGCGGCGTGCAAGCCAATTGCTCCACTTACGAAAGGATTTGCAAATCGTCCCAGTTCGCGGAAATCTTGAAACACGCATCCGTAATCTTTTCATCTCGGATTACGATGCTATTGTTCTTGCCTATGCAGGAGTGGAGCGACTTGGATATACCCATATCATTACGGAAGTCTTTCCAACAGAATTGATACTCCCTTCTGTGGGACAAGGTGCCATCGCTATCGAATGTCATTCGAACAATTCCGAAGTTTTGGAAATTGTGCAACTTCTCAACCACAAAGAAACTTACCTAACAATTCAAGCAGAACGTTCCTTCCTAAGAAACTTGGGTGGTGGATGCCGAACACCTATAGCCGGATATGCCTATATGGTGAATGGCGAGATAATACTCGACGGTTTGGTAGCCTCGCCCGATGGTACTCACTACTTCCGTTCCTCTTTGGTTGGAAGTAAAGATACCCCCGAGGAGTTAGGTGGTCAACTCGCCCAACTCTTGCTCCAACAAGGAGCTGCAAAGATTTTGGAAATATGATTGACGGTCCCCACCACTAAAACCGCCATTTTTTATCTCGACCCTTACTACCCATAATGAAGTAATTTATAATAGGATAAGAAATATATTTAAACAAGGGTTACAACTCCTGTTCGAAGTATAATGTTCTGCCTCCGTGCAAAGATATCGGGCAGTTTGTTACGGTTTGGCTGTAACCTTTTGTTCATTATATTTGATATTTGGCAAAAAAAGAATAGATAGAGTATATCGCTTTTGTGGAAACATTTCTTTATTCTTAGATTCTTTTTATTCCAGTTCCAAGCCTTTCTGGTCGCCGTTTTCTCTTATTAATTTTTGAGCGGTTTTTAACGTTCCGGAAATATCCGGAATCTTGGGACGTTTCCCCGCGAAGAATTCTTCGACTGTAAAAATTTGAACTTTTGGATATTTTTTCTGGATTCCGGGTATTTGGAAAAATCCTGCACTTGCTGCTTCCGATAGCATTGCTTGTGTAGGTAGGTTCAATGCAAGCAGCAATCCCATTGCGGAGTTCTCGCGTTCAACCACAGCCTTCAACGACCTTACCATATCGACCGAGTAACTACCACCTTTGACAGAGATGATGATTGTATGGACTTTGCCCGTTAAGTCTTTGAAATACATAAACCCGTCGATTCCCCGGTCTGCCCCGCCGGTGGACTTGTATGGTTGACCACCTAAAGCAGTTATGAACCATTGTTCGAACAAGAATTTACTTTGTTGTGCTAATGTTTTAGCACTTTCAATATCTTTGGGTATGCCTTTCGTTTCATACTTTGTGTTAGGGAAATGTTCCTTTATTCGTTTTTCTATAAGGTTTATAGCAAGGATAGTTATATCTATTCCAATCCATCGGCGACCGAGTTTTTCTGCTGCTGCTACTGTGGTCCCGCAACCACAGAATGGGTCGAGCACAACATCTCCTTCGTTCGACGATGCCTTGATGATTCGTTCCAGCAAAGCAAGAGGCTTTTGAGTAGGATAGCCAACTCGTTCATTACTATTACCTTGTATCATTGGTATTCTCCACCAGTCCTCTGGCAACTTACCACCAGTAGGCAGTATTCTTTCCTTAATGCCTTTGGTTACTTTTGAAGTTGCAACAGAATATTTACCCCTTTCAATTGTGCTTTTTGCATAAGGTATTCTTATTTCATTAGGGTTAAATATCCATTTGTCGGTTTTGGAATAATATAAAATGGTATCATGAACCCTTGGAAATTGTTTTTGATGCTTTACCCCCGGCCTTGTATAACACCATACGATTTCATTCCTAAAATTCTTTACCCCGAATACTTGGTCGAGGATTATTTTCAAGTAATGACTGGCAGTCGGGTCGCAATGCAAATATAAGCTTGCGGTATCTTTCATCGCTCTCCATAATTCTGCTAACCGAATTGCCATCATCACAAGATATGCCATCATATCCGATGTCCCTAAAGCCTCGCGAAAGGCAAGAAGTGTTCGATAAAGTTGTGCGGGGTATTCCGAACGGCTCAACTCGTCGAGCGCTCGTTCTGTCTCTTCGCTCCAATGCCATGTATCGTCGAAAGCCCGAATTTGCGATGGCGGGTATCTTCCTTCTTTATCTTTAAAAATAATATTATAGGCTCTTTTAGAATTGAATGGGGGGTCGAGATATACCAAATCTATCGACTTGTCGGGGATATAGTTACGCAAAATTTCAAGATTATCGCCATAGAACAATAAATTATTGCTATTCATTTTAGTTATATTAAAAACTTAATTAGTAAATTACAAAAAATCTAAAATCTGAACAAGGGGTTGCAATTCATTGTTTAGTTTCCAGCGATAGCACCGCGTGAGTTTCCGTTTCGTTCGACGTAGCAGAACGGAACAAGGAATGACGCCAAAAGATTAAGGGAAGATTCAAAGTTTACTTCTGCAATTGCAAACAAAGGAGAAAGATGTTCTTTCCGGGCGAAGTCTCCACCCTTCTGTCATTCTGAGTCCCGTCCCGTTTACTACAAAACGAGACGGAGTGAAGAATCTCATTGTATTATGGAACAGGCAAAAATGCCTGTTCTACTCTTTGCTTCTAACATTTTTTAGATTCTTCGTTCCGTCCCGTCCCGTAGGACGGGACGGAACTCAGAATGACATT
>CAZPSM010000021.1:0-22595 GCA_964589125.1 uncultured Hyphomicrobiales bacterium
AGATTCTTCGTCCCATCCCGTCTTGTGGGACGGGATGGGACTCAGAATGACATTGCCTTTCCCTCTTGTCATTCTGAGCGTAGCGAAGAATCTATGCCATCACCGTTTCTTTTAGATTCTTCACTTCGCTACGCTACGTTCAGAATGACACGGAAAGGAGAATCTAAAATCGTAGGAACTCAAAGTAGGACTATTGTTTGTAAACGGTCTTTCCTGTTCTTTGTGCTGTATCTCTTGCTAAAAGAAAGACGTGCTGTTTCGGAACGGGGCTTATTGCACTTGCTATTATTTTGATATTTTTGTTGTTTTATGGGAAGCAAAATCAAAATAGTTGCTCAAACACTTTCGAAATCTTATAACGGCGTTGACCGTATTTTCAGTGGTTTAGATTTCGAGATTAATCAGGGCGATGTATTTGGAATATTGGGTCGCAACGGCAGTGGCAAAACTACCTTACTTAAAATTCTTGCTGGATTAATTACACCTTCCGACGGCAACGTTGAACTTATTTTAAATGGTAGTAGAATAAAAGACGAAGACAAAGTGAAGCATCTGGGTTTTGTTGCCCCATATTTAACTTTGTTCGAAGAATTCCATTCAATCGAGCATTTAAAAATTGTATCTATGCTTCGTGGCGTTACATTTTCCGAAGCCTATTGTCTTGAACTTCTCGATTTTTTCGATTTAACCTCTGCAAAAGATAAGTTAATACGTGAATATTCGTCGGGAATGAAGCAACGATTTAAGTTTATTGTTGGGCTAATCCACCAGCCGATGCTCCTTTTTCTCGACGAACCATTTACAAATTTGGACGAGAGTGGAATTCAAAAGGTAACCGCGATAATACACGAATTCCGCAATGACGGGAAAATAGTTGTAGTAGCTACGAACGACCAAAGAGAAGCAAATCTTTGCAACGTTACTTTGAAATTGGGCATAGATTTACCTACGAACGAACCAGATTTCGACTCTGCGGTTTAAAGCACGTCCTTCTTCGGTAGTATTGGGTGCTATTGGGATTGATGAACCGAAGGCAAAAACCACTATTCTATAGTTCGAGATACCTTTATTGACCAAATAGTTCCGAACGGATTCGGCGCGTCGCCGAGCAAGTTGCATATTATATTCTTCGGTTCCAACGCTATCGGTATGGCCTTCGATGTGTATATTCAACAATGGATTATCTTTCAAAATTTTGACAATTCTATTGAGTTCTGGAAAAGATTCCGGCTTCAATTCGTATTTATCGAAGTCGAAAAAAATATTATTCAAGCGAACTTTTTTCTTCTTTTCCAAAAGAAAATCAAGAGGATATAGTATTATGTCGTAGGTAATAGCCGTATCTTTTGAAATATTTGTTAGGTCTATATTGTTTGAACTTGGGAAATATCCTTCCTTTTCGATAAAGTAGCCGTAGTTTTTCCCAAGAGGCAAGATAATGATGTATGAACCGTCTTCGGGATGACTTTGGACTTCGCCAATCGAAGAATTTTTCGATAAATCTTCGAACTTAACTTTTGCTGACAGTGGTTTGCCCGTTGGGTCTTGAATTTTTCCCGTAATTGTAGCAAATTGCTGGGGTCTCGCATAACTTGGTAGAGTAACAGAATATAAATCCCAACCGCCGAAGCCACCGGTTCGCCATTGTCCGGCAAAAAAGGCGCTATCGCCTTTGAGCGAAATTTTGTAGCCCCAATCGTCGAGTATTGTATTAATTTCTTTGCCTAAGTTTATCGGTTCGCTCCATTCTGTCCAAGAATCCTCGCGCAAGCGAACTGCTTTGAAAACGTCCAACTTTCCAAGTCCGGGATGCCCATCGCTACTGAAATAGAGGGTTCTGCCATCGGGATGCAGATAAGGCGAGCGTTCAGCAAACGGTGTATTGATGGTGGGTCCCAAATTAATGGGTTGACTCCAGCCGGTATCGGTTTTGAAACACGCATAAAGGTCCATATTTCCCATTTGGTTGCCATGATAAAGCGAGCCGTATGGATGGAATTCGCCAACCCCTCCGGGGCGGTCAGAAGTGAAAATTAATACTTTTCCATCGCTCGAAAGGCAAGCTCCTTCGTCAACATACTTGGTATTTATTGGATAAGGAAGGTGTTCCAGCATACCCCAGCCATTATCGTTGCGTTGGATGTAGTATATGTCGAATTGACCAAATGTTCCTTCGAAAGTTCCAGAAAGCAGCAAGCCAGTTCCATCGACCGTAACATTGTCGATTGTTTCATCGTTTTTTCCGTTAACCGAAGGACCTAAGTTTTCCGCCCTTTGCCATTCCCCTTTGATATTTTTCGAGACGAACACATCCGAATTACCATAGCCGTCCGGTCGATTTCGGGTGGAAAAGAACAGATATTTTCCATCGGGTGTTGGGCAAGGGTCCCATTCGTCGTTGCTGGTGTTGATTGTCGGTCCAAGATTGCGAACGGATATGTTCTGTGGCGGGGCCTCTAAAATCTGAATAACCTTTTCAATAAAACTCTTTTTATCGGGGAATAAAGGCTTGAACCGATTGAGAACGATTTTCGCAGAGTCCCATTTCCGAAAGTTCAGATAATTATCGATTCTTCTTTGCAACGCGACAAAAGCATTTTCTTCGGGGGCAAAAGTTTGAATGAAGTCCTCGTATAGAGCGTAGTCTTCGGGTTTTGCACTGTAGAAACTAACAAATTCTTGAATATTGCGAATTTGATTACTAAGTTCATTGCTTCGATTGGGAAACAGTTTATTAAACTTTTTCCAAAAATAGTACGATTGAATTGGTTGGCGAAGGTTGATGTATGAATTGACTAAGTAATTCAAGACTTTATAGGCACTGTCGCTTGGAGCGAATTGTTGTATGTATGCTTCGAAGTCGGGCAATGTCTCGCTGTTGAGAGGTTTCCTTTTGAAAATCTCTTGCGAATAGCACGCAGGCTGTTCTATTGACAAAAGCAATGAAAAAGATATAACGCACAGAAGTAAAAATTTCATTTTTGGTATATAATTGGAGTGCATCCACATTTAGCTTGAACAGTGGGTTTTTCTACTTCAGCCTTGTCTTTCGTGGGATAATCTCCAATGACAACGGCATACATTGTAACGTTTTCAATTTTCTTCGTATAGATTTCGGCTCTAAGTCTCATTTGTCGGAAGCGTTCTACTTCGTTTTTCGCAGCCTCGATTGTGCTGTATAATCCTACCTGCAACCCATAAGTTCCTTTTTTAGGAGTTTCATCGAGTTTTTTTGTTGGGGCAGATTCGGTTTCGGATTTTGGGGTTTCCGTCTTAGACGTAATTTTTGTACGGGGATTAGTTTTAGCCAATGAAATGGCTGTTCGAACAATATCGGATGCCGGAGTAAGAAATGCTGAATGTGGAAATGCTTTTTTGTAGTTGTCGAGTTCGCGTGCTGCCCGCTCAACCTCACCCTTTATTGCGTAGTATTGAATGATTCTCCAATAACATTCATCGGAATAATCGCTTTGTGGATAGTTTCGGATAATTTTTTCGTAGATTTCAACTGCTTTCGAAGCATCATCTAGGACAGCGGCATGAAGGAATTGAACACCGGGGTCGTTCGGATATTCGGCAAGTAAATCGGGTAGGATAAGTTTTACTTCGGTTATTTTGCCTTCATTCACCATCTTTAAATATTCGTTGATTTTATCGCTCTGTGGGTAGGCGGAACTTATTGAAATCAGAGCAAACAAAAACGACAAAGCGAAAAGTTTAAAACACATTTCGTTCCTCATACAAAATTCAAAAAACAAATTTAAAAAATTCATTCGATAATTGTATTTTTACGTGTTTTAAAAAATAACTTTTATGTAAACTTTGAAAAACTTAAAGATTCTTGTTGCTGCTGGAGGAACGGGTGGACATCTTTTCCCTGCGATAGCAGTTGTCGATGCTTTGCGCAAGGCATTACCCGACTTCTCTTTTCACGTCTATTCAATTGGTAATCCTGAAAAAATTGAATCGAGGATGGCACTAAAACATAACTGGAAATTTTTCCCGATTCCAATGCGGGGTTTTACTGGCTTTGGTTTGAAAACATTTAATTTTTTCTTAAAAACTATTCGCTCAGTTCATATTTGTCGCAATATAATAAGCGAGAATAATATTGATTTTGTAATTGCTACGGGGGCTTATGTTAGTTACCCTGCGGGTATTGCTGCAAAAGCAGAAAATAAACCGCTTTTTCTTATCGAAACCAACGTTTTCCCGGGGAGAGCCAATCGTTTGTTATCGCGGCGTGCCGACTTGATTTTCCTTGCTTTTGAAGGGACCCGAAGATGGTTGAACCCTAACACTCTGGCAAAAACATTTGTTGTTGGTATTCCAGTACGAAAAGAACTGTTAAACGCTATGACAAAAGAAGAGGCAAAAAAGAATCTTCAATTTGAACCCGATAAACCAGTTGTTTTGGTATTCGGAGGAAGTCTCGGTGCATTGTCTATAAATCACGTTATAAAAAATATTTATGAGCATCTGTTAGCCGAAAGAGTGCAAATTTTCTGGCAAGTTGGAAAAAACTTCGAGGAATCCATACCACAACACAACGGGTTGAAAGTTGTTGAATTTATTGATGATATGGCAACAGCCTATTCCGCAGCGGATTTAGTAGTGTCGAGAGCCGGGGCATCTACCATTGCGGAGTTATCCGCTCTTGGAAAACCCGCGATTCTTGTTCCTTACCCCAATGCAGTAAGCAATCATCAGGAACTGAACGCCATCGAATTGGAACGCGGTGGTTCTGCCGTTATGCTCAAGGATTCAGAAATCGAGGATGGATTGCTACCGAAAATTAGAGAACTAATTTTTTCGGACGATAAATTGTTGCAACTATCGCAAAATATTCGTCGATATGCTGTTCCGGATTCAGCAGAAAAAATTGCAGAAGGGATTTTGAAATTTTTAAATATTTAGTGTAATTTTGATTTTAGTATTGAATACTTTTGGGAGATTGGGATGGAATTAACGAAACAAGTCAAGGCTCAAAATGTGCAGGTTTTCGAAAAACGATTCGATTTCTATTGGAAATCTATCGCGATATATTCCGTGATATTAATCGTTTATAGTTTATTGCGTGGAACTATAGAGCAAGGAACTTTGACAATGGCAATTTCCGACCCACTTGTTATTTTGCTTGCGTTTATAATCATTGCTTCTATTTTGGGTTACCTTACCAGTATTTGGAAGTCCCCTAAAATCATTATTTCGAAAGATTCCATAACGTTCAAAACAAAAATATTGGAAAGGAAATACTCTGTTTCCGAAATAGTCAGAATCACAATCGGCAAGGAAACTATTTCGAATATGAGAAAGTCTCTTCGAGTTGTTCGTATATTCACTGTTGGTCGGCGGAAGCCCTACAGAATTCGTCCAAGTTCCTTTTGGAACGAAAATGAATTATGGACTTCCCTTTTGAATTTTAAGAAAACCCACAACAAATAAGTATGCTACGGTTTTATTTGCTCGTATTGTGTTTTTTGTTTTCCATATACTATGCTCGTTGTTCATCAATCCCCTCTAATGCTGAATTAATGCAGTCGCTTGCCAGAAGTGTAACGAAGGAAATTGTTGCTCAAATTTCTCGGCAATTGCGAGATTCAGCTATAGTTGTATCTATCGAGGAACATTCTTTTAAGCCGTTTCTCGAATATATTTTAGTAAGCGAACTTTCAATAAATGGGTTTAAATTATTTACACCTGAAAAGGATAGTGTTGCTACAAAGGTAACACTCATAATATCGAATTTTAATATTTCTTACTCTCCTTCGATTAATTCAGATGATTCTCTTGTTCGCGAATTAGTTCTTTCGGTTACCGGTTTGCTGCGGAATTCTCGTGGAGAGCTGTTCCCAATATCCTCTTCGCGTAGCACAAAAGATAATATTTCAAATGATGCAATCGACTGGATAGAAAAAGATGGTGTTCCTTTCAAAGGTAGAACAGCCGAAACGAAATCGAACTTTTTGGAAAAATATGTCCAGCCAATTGTTGTCGTTGCAGCAAGTGCATTGGTGGTAATTTTGTTTTTTACTATCCGTTCTCGGTAACTATCGCGTAGTTATTTGGAAATAATTACGATTTCTGTTCTTCGATTCAAACGCCTTCCAAACTCTGTGTCGTTTGGAGCAATCGGCTTGCGTTTGCCGTATCCAACTGTTTTAACTCTATCGGTAGAAATTCCACGTCGAGCGAGGTAGTTTTTGACCGACTCGGCTCGCCGTAGTGAAAGTTCATCATTCAATCTGTGTCCACCGCTGTTGTCGGTATGCCCTTCGACTAAAATCGATACATTTGGCTTATTTTTCATAAACTGGTATAAAATCTCTAATTCCTTTACTGTGTCGGGTAGTGTAGCACTATTAACATCGAAAAGCAAGTTTTCGATAATCAATTTTCGTCCTAACTCAACAATAGGGATAGTTCTTCGGACGATTTCTTTTTTTTCGGGGCTGAAGATGGCGATATTGATTGAATCCGGGATTGCAGGTTGGTCTGTCCTATATTTAATCGAGTAAAGATTTGTGAGTTGGTTAGAAAAGTTATTTAATATAGTCGAGAAAGGATATTCTATATCGAATTGGTTACCTCTGGTTTTCGAAGAAATTAGTTTGTACTCTTGAAGTTTTGGCGGAGTAATACAGAAGGTGCGAATTTCATAATTATTTAAAAAGTCGATGATGGATTTGGTTGTTTCGGAACTGAATCCATCGCCGCGTTCACCAAGTTGATGATAAGGTGCATCTGTGATAAGCACAGCAACTCTATTTGCCGATGGACGGAAAACTATTTCTTTTGTAGTCTTCAATGCTTCGAGTGCGTTTTCTTTTTCATCCCCACCTCCGTAAGCACGAACCGGCGACAGCCAAGAAAGGAATGTGTTCACATTGTCAGTCGGCTGATATACTTTTTCGACTATGTCGGAGAAAAGTATCAAACCAATTCTATAGTCTATACCGCGACTAAGCAAGGTAGAAACAAATCGCGAAATGTTCGATTTTATTGCATCAATATATTTTTGCATCGAGCCAGTTACATCGACTATGAAAATAAAGTCAACTGGTATGCGCTCACGAACCGAGATTTTTTTAACGGAAATTATAGTTTTGTCGATTCCATTTTCCGATACAACAATATCTTGGGCGGTCAGGGTATCGAGCGGGAATCCACTTTGGTTAAATGCTTCAACAATTATGTTGATTTCCGGAAACTGCGAAATATCTACATTGCGAATTGTTAGTGAAACCGATTTCTTTTCCGATTTTACTTGGGTTTCTTGCAGAACTTCTTTGACCTTTTTTGAAGAATCGTCTTTTGGCAATTGACCCAATGAGATTGACCCCAAAAGCACTATTAAAATAGATTTTATTAAGAGTTGTTTAATCATATACCATCATAGTTTTTCTACATAACAGACCCTCCAACTTTTTAGTCAGGAGGGTCTCCGGTCTAAATCTGAAACATCTCCTCTTTACAAAGTTAAGCGAAGCAAAGGAGAAATCATAAAGAAAGTCCGATTTTCGAATGGTCGAACTGGTCGGACAACTTGTGCTACTTTTCCTTCAATGTATAGCCAATTGAACAAAGGTACGTAGATGCGTCCCAAAAGTGTTTGGTTGGAATATTGAATGCTTGCTCCAAAAGGCCAAACCGATTGATTCCTATATTCAAATTTAAAGTAGGCCCAATCACCAAACTCGCTTGGCTTGTATGTTGTAAGTTCTTCATTATTCTGTGGATATGGCGTTATTGTCCAATGAGCAAACGGTGACGGTTGCCCTAAAAGTTCACGAACTTCGAAGTAATTAATACCTAAATCGACACGGAAGTAATTTTCGGGATTTTCTTCGGAAATCCAAAGGTTATAGAACAAAGTTGCTTGCCCGCTCGAGCGAAACAACGGAACCACTTTATATTGTTCGAGTGTTAGCTCATTTGTTTTTGTGTAATAGAAATATTTTGCGGGGTTGATTACTTCTTCTTTAAGCTCGCTTACTGGGATTTCCATATTGAAGTGGATTCCAAATTGTGGATGGAATGGCATATAGAAATCTAATCCAGCAATCAACTTCCCGCCGGGTCCTTGATTTAGTTTCTGGGAAGGAACCCATGTAAAGATATCCGACTTGTTGTTAATCCCGCTCGAAATTCGGTATGCTCCACCCATATATGCATTAATTAGATAGGGGATTTTATCGCTGGTTCGTGAATCGTGATTCACATAGAGTGGGCGCCGGAGAACAATTTTCGACGAACCCGACGACCAAAACGGATACCCAACTTCATCGATACCAATTACGTTTTTGAGCCAAAAACCCGTTTCGCCAAATTTCAATGTCTGCTCAAACAATGAGAGTGTAAAGGAATGTGTTACATTCGTTGGTTCAAGATAATTAATTATCGCTTGAGCTTGGGAAGCAGTAACTGGGATTTCCGGTGGTATTTCGACAAAGCAATAATCACGTTTGCCATCAACCCAATTATATGGATTCGAGAAAGGTTCTGCTCCCGATATAATATCGATTAATTTTTGCCCTAGATTTGCCTCCAATTGCGAAGAATTCATACTTGATTCTCCGCAGGTTATCATTAAAATATCGTAGGGTGCATAAGGGTCGGTTCTCGGAGCAGCAAGAATTTCGATTTTGGTTTTACTGAGCGAAGATTCATCGAATCCGACAATTCGAAATGCCTGATAAATCTGGATTTGAAGGTCGGTTTCACAAATTTTCCATCGTGGAAAATACTTTCGAATTTCTGGGTCGATTGTCGTTAGCGAATCAATGATTGCTTTGGGGTTGTAACGCTGTTGCGAGTGCAATCCCAAAGATGTTGCAATTAGTAGTAGTCCAATTAAAACAAATATTTTTTTCATATAACACTTCCGCATTGTTTTCAATTAAAAGTTTACAATAAAACGAGCCATTGGAACTACGTAGCCTTTGTTTTCCCAGGGTTCGGGATTATTTTTAAACAATGCAAAACTTCCCGAGACATCCAGCCGTAGAGCAAGAGTATTGCTAATTATGGGAACTTGTAGCCATATTCCCCCGCCAAGACCACCATTAAAATACTGGGCATTAATCCCAAATGGAGTGGTAATATTTGTGGACATAAAATCAATGCGAACAGAAACATCGCCAACGGATTCTTCGTCGTATTCCTTAAAGGCAAGTTTCTGCTCTAACCCCGAAGTATCCAAGTCGTTATACCATTTCTCAATTTGGTAGAAAGTGCCGCCAAGCCCGAAACGGAAATAGTAATTATCGTCGATTCTCATTCCAAAAGTATAATAGGCTTGCAAGTTCGCCCGAACTAAGTAATCGAAATCTTGGTTTGCTATCGTTTGTGCCGGAACATACGTCAATGGGTCGAGTTTACGATTCTTGTATTTACTTTCTTTTGCATCCCCAACGACATAGCCAAAGTCGAAATGGAAAACACCACTTTTAGGAATAACTTTAATTGGAAAATCAAAAGAACCGGCAACACCAAAATCGGCAAAAGTAAGTTTTCTTGGAATGTTGAATACATCTTTTCCAATGGAAGCCCAGCCATCGGTTGGCAGTATTATACCCAATTTAACGTTTTGCCAGATAGCACTCGCGGTCAATCTTTCGCTAAAGAACGAAGGATAGTTTATTCCCTCGATTCCATACTTAAGTTCGATACCGAAAGAAGGCAAATCGTAATTTGAACTCATTGTAGAGTCAATTACGAAATTGCCATTATCGTCGTAATATCCGGGGGTTGGATAACGTCGCCATAGAATCCAATCGGGACTTAACAGTAGTTCATTCTGTTTCAAGCCGAAGTTGAAAGGTTCGCCTTCGGAAACTCGCAAAATTGTTTGAACATCGAAGGTCGAAAGGTCAGCCTCGTTGGAAAAAGGTGATTTTGTTTGCCCAAATACTTTCGGAGCGAACCATTGGGCATTCCCTAATCCTTGTGCTTCGATGGTCTTGTTTTCGCAGTTCCTTTGAATAAGTGCGGTCATCATCAAATCGTAGAGGTTATCGGCAGTGAATGAAGTATCGAGTTTAAAATTCTTCAGTTCATCATAAGTGTAGATGTCGTTGGAACCGACCCTTTTTAGGTTTTTTTCGAGATCGGGCAAAGGATTATAGGAAACAATTAGAGCAATAATGTTGTTTGGAGTTTCTCCCTTCGGTGCCCGGGTTGTAATCAAAAAAGCATTTTCGATGCGTTGTTCGGCAATTCCTTCGATTTTTTGACGATAATATTGATAAATGGGGTCAAGAATTGCGCGTTCCGGCGCTATTAAACCCTTACGCTCTATCGATTGGATAATAGTAGTTAAGTCTTCACCGGCAGTAACTCCATTTTCGACCTCGGCAAGAATCCTTTCGTCAACAGATTTCAGTATAGATTCATCAAGTTTAACCCCAGATGAAGCTTCCTGTCTTAATCTAATGGCGCGTCGAACATCGCCTACATTTTTCAACCTGTAGATTGAAACATTCCCGAATCGATAATTGGTAAACCTACTTAATATTAGTTCGAGTTCGGTTCGCGTTGCCTCGTCTTGGGCCAATAATACTGTTCCAAATATTGAAGCGATGGCAAATATCAATATTGGAAGGATTTTTGTTTGCATATTTGTTCTGTAAAATTTACCTAACATACTTTTTCTCCCAATTAATTTAGTTATCATCTTCGACCTCCTCGTGGTGGTTGTGGAGCCGATGGTTTTCGTGTTCCTTTCTCCCTTTCATATGAGAAGGTTACGTTGATATTTTTATTGGTTTCCTCGGAACGAATACCATTACATTTGTTTAAAGCAGATGCATAAACAGGAACAGTAAACGTTCCGGAAACATTGTCTTGGCCTCTCGGAAGGTTCACTAAAAGTTCAACGGTAATTGAGTAGGAAGCCTCTTCTTTTTCGACGGTCGGGTCGCTTGCAATGTCCACAATACCAGCCAATCTACTTTCTACTTTTGGTCGTCCAACTTTGAATGTTATATCTGGCTTGGTTGCACCACCGGAACCATCATCAACATCGGCTATTTTGATGTTTCTTATTCTGACGATCACTTTATTTCCAACTTGTGTTTTGCTTTCAACTTTATCGTTAACGTTGATTTTCGGGTAGAGTTGCTTTATTTCAACTTGCTTTGTAGGATAAATATCTATCTCCCGGTTGGTAATTGGTTGAACCCAAGTAATTCTTGCAGTTACTTCCTTCGCTTGGCAGGGGAGGAATAAGCCACGCTCGGGGGGAATTGCTAATCCTATGTCGGCAGGTTTTTGTGGGTCTTTGTCAGTCGCCAAGTAAATTCTGAACTGGTCTGCTTTAATCTTAGCACCAGAAGTTGGAATAGCATTGAAATAAATTTTATCACCGAAAGCTGCATAAGAAAGTTTATTGCTAATTGCTTGTTCGCTTTCGCTGGTTAAACCCGTCTTAAATATTTCGAGTTCGGCAGTTTCGGTTTTTGTGCGACCTCCCAAACGATGTGTTATTTCAATCTTGTATTTACCCGGTGCTAATTGACGTTCGGCAATACCACGATATATTCTATTGCCACCAACTACCGGTTTAGGAACGATTGCGCCCGCAATTTCATCCTCGCCTCGGCAAATCAACCGGGCAACGGGCGAACCGCTTTCATCGAGTATTCTACCTTCGACAATGTTTGCAGTTGAACTCTGATATGGGCTTATCGTAAAGTCAACCACTGGTTCGACTGCATCGAATTGAGCAAAGTAACTCGAAATTGTAACGGTTGGTTCCGAAACAGCCGGCTTGGGTGTTATTACTCGCACATTAAATCCAATGCTGTTCGTATTTTGCGGAAACATAATCGATTGCCCAGGTGTCAGTAGTTTAATAATATACCCATATAATTTTATTTTGCTGATTACTTCGGCTGCATTTTCTTCGGTGGAGGCAAGTTTTATCGAGTTTTGCAACATTTCATCGAATTTTACAACATCATCGTATGAAGTTGCATTGAGAAGCATATCCTCGGGTGGAAGGTTATATTTTATTAACAAGGCTTCGAGTTCCCTTTTTACTTTGTTAAGGTCACGGACTGTTAGCGTTACTGTTCCGATGTTAATTCGAGTATCTTCGGGAACCTCTGCCCCGCGTTGTTCCTTTACTACTCCAAGTATTCGGTTTGTTCTGGAATAGATTCGTAGTTTATACCAACCGGCACGGCTTGGTGGTTGAAAATTAACGATGAAAACTCGCTTTTTAATATTCGAGACTTGGGGACCGGTGAAACCCTTTAATGCAGTTTCTTCGCTCGAGTAGTAAAAGACGCTATCTTCGTTGTTTCCTGGTGAATACGGGGGCCCAATTGCCAGTCGCTTCGCCGATGGATAAAAAGGCTCAAGATGTTCAAGTGTAATGTGTTGAAGATTATCGGCGATAATTTCGTCGGTTTTGTTTTGGTCGATAGATAATTTCCGTAAACTCAAGAACTCCCAAGTAGAACCATCGCTTGCCGATACCGTTTGCCCCGGGGCGAACTTAGTAAAATCTATGTTTGCTTTTAAAAGTTCTTCGTCCGTTGGGAATAGCGGTGCATTCAAGGGGTCAGCACTAGGGCTGTAGAAAATTTGATATTCAATTTCTTGAACGTTTGCTAATTTAGCAGCCACTTTTATTCTTTCGAGATACTCTTTTTCGCTCTCGCCTTCGTGGCGTTTTAGTTCAGCAGAGACGTCGGTAACACCAACTTCTACGAAGTATTTTCGGGAAGATTTAATATCTGTTCCCATTATTTCTCTCATATTAATTCCCGGTGGTGGAATGGTTATTTCGTCTTGTGGGCGGGTATTAATTCCTTCGGTTCCCGAGCCCGATTGGAGTTGCGATAGAATGCTTTGAACAATTCTCATAGTTTCTCTCTGCTTTTTGAGCAGACTTTCTTCGGCTTCATCTCGTTCAACGATTATAATGAGAAGCTCAAGTATTACCGCCAAATACAAAATGAAATAAACTTTTCCAGCACCGCCACCTTTTGCAGACATTTTTTCACCCTATTTTTTGAAACATTTTTATTCTATCTATTAAATAATTTACAAATATAAGTTTCAAAATTATTATATGAAAATTTTAATTTTCATATTTTTACCATAACTAAATTAATGCAATCGGCAAATATACAAAATAATAATTTGTATGATTTTTATGTAGTTTAGCAAATAAATTGAATGTAGTTGATATGACTACAAAACTATCGTTAAAATTGCTACTTTCTTTTTCTATGAAAGTGTTATTTTTGCTAATGGACGATAAACTGTTTTAAATTTTTTAGGGAAATGCTTCAAGTTTTACAACATCAAAGAACTGGTGTAATTTCGGTTGTCGAAGTTCCGGAGCCTCGTTGTATAAAGAATGGCATTCTTGTTCGCAATTGCTTTTCGGCAATAAGTCCGGGAACCGAAAAAACTTCATACGAAAGCACCCGTTCTTCTCTCATCGAGCGTGCTCGCAGCCAGCCGAAGCAAGTCCAAACAGTTCTCGATAACCTTAAACGGGAAGGAATAAGTTCAACATTGAACAAAATATTTTCTAAACTTGATTCGTACAAAACATTTGGGTATAGTTCAAGCGGGGTGGTCATCGAATCGAAAAGTGAATTTTTTTCGGTCGGCGACCGAGTCGCTTGCGGTGGAGCCGGATTTGCTACACATAGCGAAATCGTCTCTGTTCCACAAAATCTTGCCGTTAAGATTCCAAGCAGTGTCTCTTTCGAAGAGGCAGCATTCACCACAATTGGGGCAATTGCATTGCAAGGCGTTCGCCAGGCAAATCCCAAATTAGGTGAGTTCGTTGCTGTAATTGGACTTGGCATTATCGGATTAATTACAATTCAACTGCTGAAAGCAAACGGTTGTTTAGTCGCTGGAATTGATATTAGGGAAGATAATTTTGAACTCGCCAAATCGTTTGGATGCAATTTAGTCTCAATTAGTAGCGAAGATTCAGTCCCCGAGTTGATTGCTTTTACCGATGGAATGGGCTTCGATTCAATATTAATTACCGCAAGCACAGAGTCCAGCCAGCCAACCGAGTTAGCTTTAAAAATTGCACGAAAAAAGGCTCGGGTAGTTGTTGTTGGAAACGTTGGAATGAACATCCCGAGAACACCATTTTACGAAAAAGAATTGGAATTTACTATATCTTGTAGTTATGGTCCCGGACGCTACGATAAAAATTATGAGGAATATGGAATAGACTATCCATATCCTTACGTGCGTTGGACAGAAAATAGGAATATGAAGGCTTTTTTGAAGTTGCTTGAAGAGAAAAAAGTAAACCTTGCACCACTAATTACTCATACGTTCGACATACAAGATGCGGCGAGCGCTTACGAGTTGCTTGCCCGCCCAAATGAGAAGTTCATTGGGATTCTACTAAAGTATTCTTCGGAAAGGAAATTTGGGGATTGGCAAGTTAAATCTCTTGCCCGAAAGATAAAGACAGGTGGCAAAAGAATTGCTTTTATTGGTGCTGGTTCTTTTGCACAGTTCTATCTTCTTCCCGCATTGAAGCGAATGGATGTGGAATTCCATACCGTTACAACCTCGAACCCATCGAATGCAGTTTCTGTTGCGAAACATTTTGGCTTCAAATTTGCCTCCACCAACTCCTTTGAAGTTATAAATAATCCAGAGGTAGATTTTGTGTTTATTGCTACGCGCCACGATACACATTCAAAGTTTGTTATTGCTTCGATTGAAGCGAACAAACCAGTATTTGTCGAAAAACCTCTTGCTATTAAACTCGAGGAATTGAAGGAAATAGAAGAGAAATGGAAAGCCAACCCTGTTCCTTTGATGGTTGGTTTTAATCGTCGTTTTTCGAAGGCTTTTCGCGAGATAAAAAGTTTTTTTGCACACAGAAAACAACCGATGGCAATTCACTACCGAGTTAACGCTGGCGCGATTCCACAAGACCATTGGATTCACAATCCCGATATTGGCGGGGGAAGAATAATTGGAGAAATTTGCCATTTCGTCGATACAATGATTTATTTGACTGGAGCCTTCCCCACTTCTGTATTTGCTGAATCGATTTCCCACACTTTGGAACAAACAACCGAGCATGATACTATCGTAGCAACCTTGAAATTCACCGATGGTTCAATCGGCACTATTGAATACTTTGCAAATGGAGATACCTCGATAGGCAAGGAATATTGTGAAGTCTTTTGCGAAAACAAAATTGCTATACTAAATGATTTTGAAACATTGACGAAAGTCCAAAATAAAAAAGCAAGCAAAATAAAATTGAATGGGTCAAAAGGTCATCGGGAAGAAATAAAAGCAACATTGGAAATGTTTCGCGAAGGTAAAAGTCCTATTCCATTCAATGAAATTTTTTCATCGACAATTACTATTTTTGCAATTATAAAATCATTGCAAGAAGGCAAAAAAGTTCTAATCAATGAGGTTAATTGGGGGAAATAAATACATTAAGGGAGCTTTATGAAAAAACCATTAATTTATGTTGTCGATGACAACAAGATTACCGTCAAACTCATGCGGCGATATCTTGAAGCGAATGGTTACGAAGTTGGAGAAGCATACGACGGAGTAGAATGCTTAGAAAAAGTCAAAGAAAAAATCCCAGATGTAATCGTTCTCGATGTAATGATGCCAAGGCTCGATGGATACGAAACCGTAAAAAGATTGAAATCGGACAGCAAAACAACAGACATTCCGGTTGTTATAGTAACCGCACTAAATGATGTTTTGAACCAACTGAAAGCAATAGACTCGGGAGCCGACGATTTTCTAAGTAAACCAATCGAAGAAAAACTCCTTGTTGCAAAAGTTAAGCTTCTTTCTGCATTGTCTTTTAGCCAAAAACGTGAAAAACTGCTAAGGCAAATCGTTGTGTCTTTGCAAACCGGCTATTCAGATTTCAAAAACAAACCAGTCGATGAGGTATTAAAGAACGAGGGCCTTATTTAAAAATGGGGTAATTAAGATTTTTTTACCACTTAATTGATTTTGCTTCGTCGACATAAACCGTTTGCTTCTTTCTAAATAGAGCAAGAACAATTGCCAATCCAATCGTGGCTTCTCCGGCAGCCACAGCCATAATAAAGAAGACAAATATTTGGCCAGCGATATCCCCCATAAAAGCAGAAAATGTAACAAAGGTAAGATTGACAGAGTTCAACATTAATTCTATCGACATAAAAATAATTATTGCGTTTCTTCGGGTTAGGACACCGAGTGTACCAATAGTAAAGATTAACCCTGAAACAATCAAATAGAATTCCATTGGAACGGTTTGCATTTTTCGACTCCTAATTTACTTTTCTTTTAGCCAAAACAATTGCACCGATGATGGCGACAACGAGAAGGATTCCAACTACTTCGAACGGAACCAAATAGTTTGTGTAGAGCGCGGTGCCAATCGATTGTGGAGTTCCAATTCGAACGGAATTTGGATGTAAGTTGATATTCACGGGACCTTTAACAAGTAGCATAAATACAATTTGAGCAACAAAAGCAATTCCGAAAAGTATTGCCAACGTCATTCTGGAATTGAACTTTTCTTTCGCTCTTTCCTCATCGGTTAAATTCAGAAGCATAATCACGAAAATTACAAGCACCATTATAGCACCAGCATAAACCAGAACCTGAATAACAGCAACAAATTGAGCGTTAAGTGTCAAATACAATCCAGCGAGCATAAAAAAATGGAACACCAAAGCAAAAGCACTACGAACTGGATTCTTGCTTGCAATTGTTACTATTGCACTGGCAATTGCTAATATCGATAAAACTGCAAAAAAGAAATATAACAAACTCACTTTGCAAACGTATTTTTTTCAATAAAATTCTAAATTAAGAAAAAAAATTGAAAGCCAATTGTTAAATTGGTTTTTCATTTATATTCGGATTATACAATGTCGTCGATTGGACTTATCTTGGTTGCAGGAGGGTTAGGCAAAAGGCTATCGAAGGATTTACCGAAGCAATTTCTCGATTTGCAAGGCAAACCTCTTTTCGTCCGAGCATTGGAACCTTTTTTAAAACTAAATTTCGACTGTATTGCAATGACGTTCCCTCCTGATTTCCTCGAAACAACCAATTCGATTCTCGCTAAATTCGATTTAAATGGAAAAGTTAATTTAATCGAGGGTGGAGCGGAACGTTACCACTCGGTATGGAACGCCTTAAATTTCGAAGGGATTCGTTCGTGCGATTATGTTTTGATTCATGATGCTGTTCGTCCTTTTGTCTCGGTTGAACTTATCCAAAAGATTATAGGATATTTGGTCTATGAAAAAGCCATTGTCCCAGCAATTTTACCGAAAGACACTATTAAGCAGGTAAATTTCGAAAGATACGTTTATCAAACGTTAAATCGTGAAGTTTGTCTTTTGGTGCAAACTCCACAGGCTTTCGAAACAGAGTATCTTTACCGCGCTTACGATTTTGTTATTTCCAGCAGAATTCACATTACCGACGACGCTTCGGCTATCGAGCAAATCGGTGGAAAAGTAAAAGTCGTAGATGGCGAAGAATACAATTTTAAAATTACGAATCCTATTGACTTCGAGTTTGCTGAATTTATCGCTGGTAGGTTATGGGCAAAACAATAATCATTTGAATAGTCAATTCCATAGAACACTGGAAAATAAATTTCCAAATAAAATAGTTAATTTGCAAATTTAAATTCTAATATTTAACCGAAATTATGAAAATTGTTCTTAGTCTTTTGAATGAATTTGTTGAATTAACCGAAACCCCTGAAAGGATTGCCGAAATACTTACAAAACTTGGGCTCGAAGTCGAAGAAATAATTCATTTGGGTTCAAAATATAAAAACTTTGTTGTTGGGAAAGTTATAGAATGTGGACAATTAAATCCAGAATCTAAACTTTCGTTATGCAAGGTAGATGTTGGTTCGGATGTAAGGACAATTGTTTGTGGTGCTACTAGTGTTGCTGTCGGGCAAAGTGTTGTTGTGGCTTTACCCGGTGCAATTCTTCCAAATCGGTCTCTCGAAATTGAACCAAAAGATTTTGGCAACGTTCGCTCCGAAGGAATGATGTGCAGTGAAAGCGAACTTGGAGTTGGAGATGACGCAACAGGAATTCTGGTGCTTTCTTCGGATGCAATAGCGGGAAGTAATTTCGCCGAATATTTTGGATTAGACGATGTCGTTTTTGAAATTGGAATTACGCCAAATCGAGCAGATTGTTTGAGCCATCTTGGGGTTGCCCGCGAACTTTCTGCTTATCTTGGCAAAAAAATCCACTTCCCAAAGATAGAACTCGAAGAAGAATCGAAAGAGACTATCGAAGGGTTAATTTCTGTCGAAATTCTCGATAGCCGGAAATGTCCACGTTATACAGCTCGAATTATAAAGGATGTGCAAATAACTGAATCGCCTCGATGGATGAAAAATTATTTGATAATGATGGGCTTACGCCCGATTAATGCAATTGTTGATGTTACAAATTATGTGATGATGGAGTTAGGGCAACCCCTGCACGCTTTCGATTACGATTGTTTATCGGGCAAAAAAATCATTGTTAGAACAGCCTCGGAAGGTGAGCGATTTACTACCATTGATGGAAAAGCAAGGATGTTGGACTCTTCGATGTTGATGATTTGCGATGCAGAAAAACCCGTTGCTATTGGTGGAGTAATGGGTGGGGAAAACAGCGAAATTTCATCTACTACAAAAAACGTTTTGCTCGAATCTGCTTTCTTTTTGCCCTCGTCAATTCGACGCACATCGAAAAAATTATCGCTTAGCAGTGAATCTTCGTATCGTTTCGAACGTGGTGTTGACGTCAGCAATGTTCCGGTTGCGCTCGACAGAGCTGCCCACCTTATTGCAAGATTATCAAATGGAACTTTGGTCAAAGGTAAAATAGATTCTTATCCAGCAAGATTGGAGCAAAGAAAGATAGATTTTCGCTTCGAACGTGCTCGGAATGTAATTGGAGTTGATATTCCCGACAACAGGATGAATGAGATTTTAAATTCTCTTGGGTTTAATGCAGTAGGAACAAGTGTTGAAAAAACAACTTTCGCCGTTCCCTTTCATCGAGTAGATGTTTCTTTGGAAATTGATTTAATTGAAGAGGTAGCTCGGTTCTATGGCTACGATAATGTTCCGGAAGATACAAGTTATTCGATTACTTACGAGGGCGAAAAAATTGGAAACAACCTTTCGGTTCCACGGTTGCGTAACCAAATTCGAGAATATTTCATCGCCCGTGGATTTACAGAATTTTTGACCCCCAATTTATACAGTCCCCAGAAAGCAAAATTGGTTGTCGAAAATGATTTCATCGAGCTGAGCAATCCTTTAGGCGAAGAACTATCGATAATGCGACCCTCTATTGTTCCGCCAATACTCGAAGCAATTGGATACAATATTCGAGTTGGCAAAAGCGATTTGAGAGTCTTCGAAGTTGGCAAAATATTTAGTAAAACGACGAATAGCACAAAGTTCATCGAAGGAATCGACGAAAAAGAAGTATTTGTTGTTGCTTTGGCTGGGAATGCATATCCTTTGCAATGGGGCATACCCGAGCGAAAAGTTGACTTTTTCGATATAAAAGGGGTAGTTCAGGATTTTATTTCACAATTTAGAATTGGTGGTTGTGTGTTCGAAAGACTACCCAAAAGCAAAGTTTATAGTTCCGAGGCGATGACCTTGTCGGTCGATGGGAAGAAGTTTTGTGAATTTGGGGCAATTGCAAAGAAACTTTTGAAGGAGTTCGACATAGACGAAAATGTTTTTTTTGCCCTTTTCGATTTGGATTTTTTGTATAGTTTAAAAGAGCAAGTTACAAAATACGAAAAGATTTCTGCTTATCCGGTGGTTCGCCGCGATTTGGCGTTCGTTTTGGATGAACACACTCCAACCGAACGCGTAGAAGGGATTATTCACAGCAAAGGCGGACCCGAACTACGTCGAATAGTTCTTTTCGATGTTTACAAGGGTATAAACATAGGTGAAGGTAAAAAAAGTTTGGCATTTGCTTTGTATTTTAATTCTTTTGAACGAACCTTAACCGATGAAGAAATAGATACTTGGATTAATAATATTGTAGAAGAAGTTAAAATTAAATTAAATGGGCAATTAAGAGTGTTCTAATAAATGGAAGTTCCAATGGAAGAGTTATTCGAAACACAAAATATCGAGCCAAGCGAAAGCGTTCGGCTTGTTATCGATAATCTTTGGAATGCAATTTATGGATTCGTAGATAAATATCAACGCCAGAGCGAGCAATTAAAAGTAATTCGAGATGAAAATGTAAGATTAAGTTTAGAAAATGAACAGGCAATCCGACGCATCGAAGATTTGGAAAGGCTAATTCAAGAATTACGGAATGAACCCGACGACGCTAAATTTGCCGAACTCGAAGCAGAAAACATACGGTTACGCAAAGAAATTGAAGAATTGAAACAACAACAGAACGACCTTTTCCGAGCGAGTCAAACTTCCACGACTTCACTTTTCAACACTTCGGAAATTGAACCCGAATATAGAACTTTGCAAAAGGAATATGAGTTTGCATTGGAGGAAGTTGCGAACAAAGACCAAACTATTGCCGAAATGAAGAACAAAATTTCAGACTTGGAAAACCAAACAGATGCCCTGAAAAATCAACTCCTCCGAATGGAGGAACTTGAAAAAACCAATGCAGAACTCAATGCGCAAATCGATATACTGAAACAAGAAAAAGGAAAGAGTGAACTATTTCTTGAAGAACAGCAAAATAAAATACTGGAATTAACACAAAAAAATGATGAATTGACGAAACTCGTCGAAGAGTTGGAATCAAATATCCAGCGACAGTCATCGCTTGACCAAGATTTAGAAAATACAAAGCAACTCCTTGAACAGAAGCGTTCCGAAATGGAGTCGATTGTAAAAGAAATTGAAGTTTATCGGGTTTCTATTGATGAGCTTTCAAATCAGATTGACTTATTAAATGCGGAAATACACCAATTGAAAGAGAAGAACCAGAGCTTGCAAGCCAAAATCGATGATTTGGCTCGGGAAAGTGATGAAAAAGAGCAGAAGATTTCCGAACTCCTTCAATACAAACGAGAATTCTATAGAATACAAAGCGATGCAAATTCACTCCGTCAAATAAACAAAGAAGTGAAAGAATTGATGAGCCAAGTTACCGACGAAAAAGTGGAACTCGAACGAAAAGTTTATCGATTGCTAAAGGAAAAAACGGACTTGGAGGAAAAAATTCTCGACTACGAAAGACAAAAAGAAAACCTGGGAATTATCCTAAACGAAAAGAACAAGGAATTCGAAATAGTCAATTCTGAACTCTTAAGCTTGAAAGCTACATTACGCGATAAAGAAGTAACTAAAAAACTCTTGATAGATAAAGTGGAAACTTTGATTGGAAAAATTGATAAAATTCTTGAAGTTTATAATTAGCACAAAATAAACTTGATAATATAATGAGAACAACATTTGCTAAGATAGATTTAGATAATCTTTACCATAATTTTCGCCAAATTAAAACTATTATTGGCAAGCGGAAAATCATTGGTGTTGTAAAAGCCAATGCTTATGGACATAGTCTAACCGGGATTGGGAAAGCACTCGAAGAATTCGGAATCGATTACCTTGCTGTGGCATTTGTTACCGAAGGCATTGCCTTGCGAAAGTCTGGGGTCAAAGTTCCTATATTGGTATTGGTTCCGGAAAACGATAATGCAATAGAGGCTTGTGTCGATTACGATTTGGATTATACATTCGAAACAATCGATGTTGCTAAAAAGATTTCTTCTTACGCATCTCGTTGTGGAAAGCGAGCTAAGTTGCACTTGTATGTAGATACTGGGATGGGACGCGATGGCGTTGCACCAGAATATGCTTCAGAATTAATCAAGGAATGTAGAAGTTTGCCCAATATTGATATTGTTGGATTAATGAGCCATTTTGCAACATCGGAAAGTGATGTTTCGTATACGAAGTTGCAGCTGGAAAGATTCAATAACGTAGTCGATGCTCTGAAAAATAGCGGAAATGAATTCGAAACTATCCATATTGCGAACAGCGGTGCATTATTTTCTCTACCAGAATCGTGGTTTAATGCAGTGCGACCGGGTTTAGCCTTATATGGCTATATTCCTAACGGAAACGGGGAAATACAAAAAGATTTCAAGCCGGTTATGGAAATCTATTCTAAAGTTATTTCGAAACGAACAATTTCTAAAGGGGAAACAGTCGGCTACGGGCGTAGGTTCGTTGCCGAACAGGACACAAACGTTGTAACAGTTCCAATAGGCTACGGAGACGGGCTTTTTCGGAACCTATCCCAAACATTGTTTTGCCTTATTAAAGGAAAAAAATATAAAGTTGTTGGCGGAATATGTATGGACGAGATTATGGTCGAAGTTGGGTGGGACGATATTCGCGTTGGCGACGAAGTTGTCCTTCTTGGCAAACAAGGCGACGAGTCGATAACCGGATTCGAGATTGCAAACCAGATAGGAACTATTGTCTACGAAGTTTTAACAAATATTTCTAATAGAGTTCCAAGAATTTTTTCAAAAAATGAGAAACAGAAATGATAAAAAAAGAAGAAGAAGTTAAATTT
>CAZPSM010000021.1:22606-31160 GCA_964589125.1 uncultured Hyphomicrobiales bacterium
ACATTATATATTGTCTCGACTCCTATTGGGAACGACGACGACATTACTCTCCGGGCATTGAAAGTTCTTAAATCTGTCGATATTGTTGTTTGCGAGGAACCGAAGGTAGGTGCACGCACGTTGCATAAGTATAATCTTTCTCAAAAGATGGAACTTTTAAACGAGCAGAACGAAACCACAAAAACTGCCGAAATTGTTGCTCTTTTGAAAAAAGGGAAAAATATTGCTTTAATTTGTGATGGCGGGACACCAGTCTTTGCCGACCCCGGCTTACCACTCGTTCAATCTTGTATTAAAAATGACATTCCAATAAAAGTTATTCCCGGGGTTACAAGTTTGATGACGGCACTGGTGCGAAGCGGATTCCCGTTGGACCAGTTTTTATATGCAGGCTTCTTAAGCCGAAAAAAGGAGGAACGAATCCTGCAATTGAACAGGCTGAGCACAGAAAAGAGAACTGTTGTATTGTTCGAAACTCCATACAGATTGGTTCCGTTGCTCGAAGCCGCTGTAAAGATAATGCCCGAGCGCCGAGCCTATATTGGTTGCAATTTAACATTTCCGTTCGAAACACACCACTATGGAACATTCAGAGAACTTTATGAAAAGTTTAAAGATTCAAAATTCAAAGGCGAATTTGTTGTTTGTTTCGATAGTTCTCCCGTTGGAATCGAGGAAGACTTTTTAGAGGGAAAAAGCCAAATTCGAACCACACATACCACTCGTAGTAATTATTCTATGAAAATCGGGAAGCAAAAGTCCAAGACTTCACAATCTAAACAAAGCAGAAAAGGAAGCAATCAAAAACACTTCGGTTACAAAAAATTTACAAACAAAAATGAAAAACGGAAATAGTCAAGAAGATATAGCTCTTATAACAAATACAGATAGAAATCAAAATCCAATTATTTCTTTCACTTGAACTATTTTATTAATAAGTTTGTAATTCCGTTGTTTTCATTTTAAGGGAAAATATGAAAGAAAAGAAATTTGCTGTAATGGATGGCAACGAGGCTGCCGCTTATGTAGCGTTTCGTGTTAATGAGGTTATTGCTATTTATCCGATTACTCCATCTTCTAATATGGGAGAGTGGTGCGATGAATGGGCTGCTCGAGGTTATAAAAATATTTGGGGTGTTACCCCAACTGTTGTCGAAATGCAAAGCGAAGGAGGTGCCGCCGGTGCAGTACATGGAGCTTTACAGGCTGGGGCATTAACAACTACTTTTACCGCATCGCAAGGGTTACTTCTGAAAATTCCCAATATGTTTAAAATTGCTGGCGAACTTACACCAACCGTTTTTAATATAAGTGCTCGAGCTTTAGCAACGCATGCTTTGTCAATTTTTGGCGACCATAGCGATGTTATGGCTGCACGAACAACTGGCTTTGGGATGATGGCTTCGAGTTCTGTTCAGGAGGTAATGGACCTTGAACTTATAGCCTATGCCTCTGCTTTGGAGTCCCGAATCCCAATGATTCATTTCTTCGATGGTTTTCGAACCTCCCACGAAGAGAACAAGATTGAAGTTGTTCCCGATGAAGTTATGCGGGAAATGATAACCGATGAATTAGTCGAGGCTCATCGACTACGCTCCTTAAATCCCGAGCGACCCGTGATTCGTGGAACTGCACAAAATCCTGATGTTTTCTTCCAGAATCGGGAAACTATAAACAAATTTTATAATGCTTGTCCCGAAATTGTTCAGCGCCAAATGGATAAATTTGCTCGACTAACTGGCAGGCAATACCATCTTTTCGATTACTACGGGCATCCCGAAGCCGAATATGTTGTTGTAATTATGGCAAGCGGGGCGGAAACTGCTCGCGAAACTGCTAAATACTTAATGAATCATTATGGTGAAAAGGTTGGAGTTATCCAAGTGCATTTGTATCGTCCCTTCAGTATTGAACACTTCGTAAATGCTATTCCTTCCTCTGTTAAGTCAATAGCGGTACTCGATAGGACAAAAGAACCCGGTGCCGTAGGCGAACCGTTGTATCAAGATGTTGTTAATGCTGTTGTGGAGAATATGAACTCTGCTTCGCCCAGATTTAAAACGATGCCCAAAATTGTTGGTGGTCGCTATGGCTTATCTTCGAAAGAATTTACACCAGCAATGGTTAAAGCAGTCTTCGACAATTTAAAACAGCCGAATCCCAAAAACCATTTTACCGTTGGAATCATCGACGACGTTACTTTCACAAGTCTGGATTATGACCCCGATTTTTCGATTGAATCCGATAAAGTTGTGCGGGCAATGTTTTTCGGTTTGGGAGCAGATGGAACTGTTGGAGCGAATAAAAACTCTGTGAAAATTATCGGTGAACACACAGATTATTATGCACAAGGCTACTATGTCTATGATTCTCGAAAGGCTGGGACTTTAACGGTTTCGCACTTGCGTTTTGGACCGGAACCGATTCATGCACCTTACCTAATTACCAAAGCAAATTTTGTTGCGTGCCACCAAACAGTGTTTATTGAGAAATACAATATGTTGGATAACATAGAAGAAGGTGGGACATTTCTTATCAATATTCCATTTGAAAAAGATAAAGTTTGGGACTATTTCCCTTTGAGCGTTCAGAAGCAGATTCTCGAGAAGAAAATCCGCGTATTTTGTATCGATGCTCAAAAAGTTGCCGAAGCAAGTGGAATGGGGCGACGTATTAATACCATAATGCAAGTATGTTTCTTTGCAGTTTCGGGTATACTTCCCCGTGAGCAAGCAATCCAAGCCATTAAAGATTCTATTGTGCGAACTTATGGCAAAAAAGGTGACGAAATTGTGCGTATGAATATTCAAGCAGTTGATAATACACTCGAAAATCTTTATGAACTGGAAGTTCCACAAAAGATTACTGCTACTCGTGATATAAATAAACCCGTTCCCGATTATGCTCCTAAATTTGTAAAGGAAGTCCAAGGCCCAATGATTGCTTTCCGTGGTGATACTTTGCCGGTAAGTGCCTTCCCAGTCGATGGAACTTGGCCAACGGGCACAACACAATACGAGAAACGAAACATTGCTTTGGAAATCCCCGTTTGGGATGAAAAGATTTGTATCCAATGTGGAAAGTGTTCCCTTGTTTGTCCACACGCGACTATCCGAATAAAGGTGTTCGAGCCGAAATATCTCGAAAATGCACCCCCAACCTTCAAAGCAACCGATGCGAAAGATAAGGAATTTGCCGGATTGAAATATACAATTCAGGTTGCTCCCGAAGATTGCACTGGTTGTGGTGTCTGTGTCGAAGTTTGCCCAGTAAAGAATAAAACCAATCCAAAGTTGAAGGCTTTGAACATGGAACCACAGTTTCCTTTACGTGAACAAGAAGCAAAGAATTGGGACTTTTTCCTAAGTATTCCAGATATATCAAGGACACAAATCAAGGTAACTAACTTGCGACAACAGCAGCTGCAGCGTCCTTTGTTTGAATTTTCGGGTGCTTGTTCGGGCTGTGGCGAAACCCCCTACGTAAAATTAGTCTCACAATTGTTCGGCGACCGTGCAATAATAGCAAATGCTACTGGTTGTTCTTCAATTTACGGTGGGAATTTACCTACAACACCTTGGACAAAAGACGAAAATGGAAGAGGGCCGGCGTGGTCGAATTCTCTATTCGAAGACAATGCCGAATTTGGTTTCGGTTTCCGACTTGCAATCGATAAACAAAAGGAAATTGCTATTAATCTGTTGAAACAATTAGCTCCACAAGTTGGCGAGATTTTGGCTACCGAAATAATTAACGCAAAGCAAAAGACCGAAGCCGATATCTATGAACAACGTGAACGCGTCCATTTACTTTTAGATAAACTTCGCACTATCAATACCCCAGAAGCGCAAAAACTAATAAGTATTGCAGATTATTTAGTTAAGAAAAGTGTTTGGATAATTGGGGGTGACGGTTGGGCATACGACATAGGATATGGTGGATTAGACCATGGCATTGCCAAGGGAAAGGGTGTTAACCTGTTGGTCTTAGATACCGAAGTTTACTCTAACACTGGTGGACAAGCCTCGAAATCAACGCCTCTTGGGGCTGTTGCTAAGTTTGCTGCAAACGGAAGACCGGCGTTCAAAAAAGACTTGGGATGGATGGCAATGTCCTACGGTAATGTCTATGTTGCTTCGGTTGCTTTCGGAGCGAAAGATGAGCATACTTTGAAGGCTTTTCTCGAAGCCGAAGCCTACGAAGGACCTTCAATCATTATTGCCTATAGCCATTGCATTGCTCATGGAATCGATATGAGCCGACCATTAACTCAGCACAAACTTGCTGTTGATTCCGGACAATGGATTCTTTATCGGTATAATCCAGAACTGTCGAAACAAGGGCTAAATCCTCTAATACTGGATTCCAAAGCTCCGAGTGTCCCAATTTCCCAATATATGCACTCCGAAACCCGATTTAAAATGCTTTCGAAAAGCAATACAGAACTGGCTCGGACTTTCGAGGAGATGGCTCAAAAATATGTAAAAGAACGTTATCAATTATATAAGTATTTGAGCGAAAGAAAAATAGATAACGAAGGTTAATTTGTTGGAGGAGACATAGAAAAACATAGCAATTGCTTTAAATTGGGATTACGACATATAAGAGCAAGGAAGTAACTTTGCCATTCTTCATTCCGTCCTGTTTTCTGGAACAGGACGGAATGAAGAATCTAACAGAAGCAAGAAGGAGTAGGTTTTTCGGTTATGTTTAGAATGACACACTCAACCTTGTCATTCTGAACGAAGTGAAGAATCCAATAGGAGCAAAGGCAGTAGATTTTCTCGGTTGTTTCACTACTTCGGAATAAGAAAGAAAATAATTTATGTGAAATTTTGTTTATTAATAACGGGTTAATCATGGATCTAACAACAACTTATTTAGGCTTAAAACTGAAATCACCTTTGGTTGCATCTGCTTCGCCACTAACAGAAAACATAAGAAATATTAAAAAGTTGGAGGAAGCTGGAGCTGCAGCCATTGTTTTACCCTCGCTTTTCGAAGAACAAATCCGAGGCGAGCAGTTGGATTTGTATTATCATACAACGCAAGGAACTTACTCCTATGCTGAATCTTTAACTTATTTTCCCGAGGTAGGAGAATACCGCTTTGGTTCAGAACAGTATCTTGACTTGATTAGCAAAGCGAAAGAAACGGTTTCTATACCAGTTATTGCAAGTTTGAATGGTGCTTCCGAAGGAGGTTGGACAGAGTTTGCCAAAAAGATTGAACAGGCTGGTGCCGATGCTCTTGAGTTAAACATTTATTTTATTCCAACTGATATTAACCAACCCGGTAATCAAGTCGAAAAAGTTTATCTCGACATTCTTACTGCTGTGAAATCTGTTGTCAAAATTCCTGTTGCCGTTAAGTTAAGCCCATACTTTTCCAATTTTGCAAACTTCGCACACCAAATTGTTGAGCGAGGTGCCAATGCATTGGTTCTGTTCAACCGCTTTTATCAACCAGACATCGATTTGGACCAATTGGAAGTTCGTCCCAGTATCCATTTAAGCACTTCCCACGCTAATCGTTTGCCTATGCGGTGGATTGCTATTTTAAAACATCGCTTAAATGTCGATTTTGCGGCATCGAGTGGAATCCATACTTCCGACGACGTAATTAAAATGCTTTTGGTTGGTGCAAATGTTACAATGCTTTGCTCTGCTTTACTTAAAAACGGTGTATTCTATTTGCTTCAACTGGAAAAAGAACTTATCGAATGGATGCAGGAACACGAATACGAAAGCGTTACACAAATGCTTGGAGTAATGTCGCAACAGAAGGCATCCAATCCAAGCGAATATGAACGCGCCCAATATGTCAAGGCTATTTCATCATATAGATTTTAACTCGGAATACCACTTACAATAGTAATAGCGATTTAAATTATTTATTAGAGATTATAAAGTACCTAATATTAAGAACTAGCTTGTTATCCCAAGGGAAATCTAATCTCTTTTAGATTCTTTTTTCGTTCCCTTCTGTCGAATGGGACGGAAAAAGAATGACAAAATTAACCTTGTCATCCTGAGATCCGTTTTCCGAAAGGAAACGGGACGAAGACACTCTTCCACCACGTTCCTCTTCTTAAATTCTTCACTCCGTTCAGCATAACGCAGGGTTGCAACCCCTTGTTGAATGTTACACATAAATCTTTTCACAAACAAAAAGCCCTTCGGGTTCTCCCGAAGGGCTCTTCATTGTAGTTTATCGCTCGGTTATCGATTATCGAACAATGTTCACTGCTCGAACTATCGATTCGCTACCTATTCGCATCACAAGATTATATACTCCGCTCGGTAAGTCCGAAACATTCACTTCTAATGTCTCGACTCCACCTTTGCCTTTACCTTCGTATATCATCTTGACTTCGCGACCGCTCAAATCAACCAACGCCACCCGAACATCCATTCCTTCTGTCGTCGCCATATCGAACGTTATTCTATCGCTTGCTGGATTCGGCTTCACATTGTCCAACCATAAAACACTACCATCCAAGGTCACCATTACCTCTGGACTATAACTGGCGCTACCATCCAAATCCACAACCTTCAAGCGATATGCATAACTCTTCCCAAGTTCAACATTGCGGTCAACTATAGGACCATACACCTTCGTCTCCGTGCTCTTACCAGCAGCCTTAACCTCGGCTATCTTCGTAAATTCACTCTTACCTACTTCGCTCACTAACGCCCGCTCTACCTCGAATCGGTCCGTGTTGAACTCGCTCGCTGTTACCCAACTAATGTTGACTCCACTGCCTACTGCTTTCGCTTCGAAACTCAACAACTCCACCGGAATGATGAAGCCACCATATCTTATAATATAATCGTTCACTGGTCGCAATACCATATCCAAGCGTGCCCAATGTCGCCAGTCAACTCCAAACAACACAACGTTCCTATACAATGTCGATGTGGCTACTCCAGCAATCGAATCAGTCGTCGAACCTTCGTGTTGCTTGTAATAGCCTCCAGCAAGTGCTAATCCCTCTCCATCGGCTTGGATACTCATCAATCCACAATATGGCGGAACATCTCCACTATAACCAGTCGAGGCTATTCGATTCGATAACTTACGTCCAATCGTAACTCCTATCACATCGTTCCCATCGTTGCTTACTCCCACACCCCGTGGATTGCTCGGGCTAACGTCTTGGGCTCGCAACAAACCACCAACAAATTCAGCATCCCCAGCATTCGCTCGAACTATCTCTTGACTGCTCACGATAAAGTTCTTCTTAACCTCTGTCGAGCGGTTCGACAAAAATCGCTTAATATCCAATTTCTCCATCCGTGTCAAAGCCTTGTCGTCGCCGTCCGACCACAATACAGAGTTGAACAATGTGTAATCAACTGCTTTCGGTTCCCAACCCTTTCGGTCGAATATATCAAAATCGTAAACCCCTTCGCCTATATCTACCATCCAACCTAACTTCCTAAAGCCCGTGATTAAACTATCGTAGTTCAATCGACCAGCAATCTCGTCGACCGTCGAGTTCGCATCCAATCGAACCATACTATTTTCTACACTCAACACCGCTCGCATCGGGCTCTGCGGTATATAGTAACGAACTATCTTCGATACTGAATTGTTCGCATTCTGCTGGTCGCCTCCTACTGATACTACTATCTTATATTTTGGCGTTACGTTAGCTTGCATCGTCAAAAATTGGTCGAGCACATAGTATCCTTCGTTCATCAAATCCCCGTATGTCTTCGGCTTGAAATCCGGGGATACACCATCGGCAAGCCCAAAATCAACTTCTACACTCTCACCACTAGCCGCCGATACCTGCTTCGTTGTTGTCAACTCGGGAACCGATGAAAATTGTCCATCGGGCATCTCCCGATATATGTTCACTGTAACCGTTATCGCCGATTGCTGCAAATTACCACTATTCCGCAACAATGCCTTAACATTCGTAGGCGAGTTCGTCATTATGTATTGGGCATCGTTGAAAAGACCAACAGACGATTGATATGCAACAGGTTCGGTTATCTTCAACATCTCGACATCGCTTAAATACAAGCGACCATCAAATTCCACCGCTCCAATGTCGTATCGTTGACCAGCCGCTCCGCGTGTCCTACCATCAATGTCCGCCGTTACCCACGAAATCCGCTCACCTCGATTGTTTAGAAGCGAACCAAGTGGAGTCGGATTCGTCGCTATCCTCAACTTCTGGTTCGGCTCGTAGCCAAGATATACAAAGTCGTTCGTAAAATTACCAAATACAGAATTACGGTCCTGCTTCGTCCAATTCTGCCATTGCTCTAATGTTGCATAATCGTTGCGACCACCACCATTGTCCAATACATTATCGTCCTTATCCGTCTCGATAAACCGAACAACTGCTCCACCCGAACCATTCGAATACCAAAATGCATTATAATTCGAAACAAAACTCATATCCTCCGGCATCATCCCTTCGTAGAATAAACATGAATACACCGGATTGCTCGGGTCAACGTTCATATCCAACAACGCAATAACATTGTTCTTGAACGTCGTTCCCTTCGCACTTTGTATCGCAACACCAGAGACAAAA
>CAZPSM010000022.1:0-10997 GCA_964589125.1 uncultured Hyphomicrobiales bacterium
TGTTGGAGTATCGAACTAATGAGCCATTGCAAATAAATTTCTTTCTTGTTTCGAGCGATGGGAAAAAAGTTCCGGTAAACTCTGGAAACGATGGTAGTTTCCAAATCCCGGTTAACAAATCGGATTCATATAGGGTTTTGGCAAACGATTGGATTTGCCGTGAGCCGAAAATGATTGAAGTAAAAATTAACGATAGTTATTCCGAACGGAATATAAATCTTTTTTTTGAACCTTTTAGAGAAGATTTAGAATTAGGAAAGTCGTTTGCATTCCTTCCCCATCAATTTGAACTTCAGCCCGAAGGTAAAAACTTATTGGATGAAATTATACTTTACAATAAAATAAGTCCGAAAGTTTTTTTTAGAATCAGTATTGCTACCGACGATTCGTATTTCAATAAAATTACCAAAACCGAGAAAGTTGGTAAAAAGAAAAAGAAGATTGTTATTACTGAACAACAGCAAGCACAAGAACTTGCTTCTTCTCGTGTTCAATCTATCAGGATGTATCTTGCGAATAAACTGCCAGAACGTAATTATGAAATAGTTACTTTGGAACATAGGAATATCAGTGTATCTTCTAAACAAAGTAAAAACAAAAAAGGTACAACTAAGCAAATGGCTATGCCGACGACGAGTCCAAATATGATTATTGTGATAAGCAAAATAATGAATTTAGGCCCGAAAAGTAGATAAAGATTCTATGTCTGTTTTTTGAAGTATTTTTTCGGATATTCAAAGAAGCGTAATTTTCCTTGTTGAGTTAATAATTTTTCCCACGCCCCGAACTGAAAATCGATGCAAACGATTCCCGTTGTAGGTATGTTTTCTACAAAAATATCTGATAATTGATTGGCGAGCAGAGTTATATCTGGATTATGTCCAAATAAAAATACGCAATTATATGAATCATCGAGTTGTGAAAGGATTTTGCGAATATTTGACGCTCCTTGCGAATAGATTTCATCCCGAATGATTATCTTACGAAAGTCAAAATTAAATTCTTCTGCAAAATATCTTGCAGTTTGAATGGCTCTTTCGGCTGGGCTAGTTATAATAGCATCCGGTATTATCCCTTTTTCTTTTATTAACCGAGCCATAAAGGGAGCATCTCGTTTCCCTCGTTTGTTTAAGGGCCGTTCTTTGTCGGTAATCGAAGAATCGCTCCAATCAGATTTTGAATGCCTTATTAGTAGTAAAGTTTTCATTTTTTATTTTTTAGATTGAATAATTCTCGTTCATATTGTATAGTTTCGAACACTTTCTTTGCATTGTCGAATTGTTTTGTCCGATTATAAGCAGAAACCAAAATTTTTTCGAAGCGGGTGCGAATTTCTTCTCTTAGTTCTTGATTTTCTATTTGTAGCCATGCGCGCTGTTCGTAGTAAGGCTTCAAAATTTGAATAGCGCGTTTAGGCCTTTTTAGTGTATCTTGGGATGCAGATTTGGTTACTTTATCCAGTCGAGTAAAAACATTTACCTTGACAGTGTCTATTTCGTTATTTTGTCGATTGAAGTGTTCAATTTTTGTTTTAAGATTATTAATCACTTCTTCATTGGATAAATCATAAATTTTGAATTTAATTGGTAATGGAGGGCGTATCTTAATTGTTATATCGTTTGGAGTTTTTGGAAAACCCGAGGCATTGAGTTTGCCGATAATAAATTTCACAACATCATTGTTTAAGTTAGTTGTGAGTAGTGCTAATGCGCCTCGGATTAGAACATCAGCGAAAAAGCCATTGTTGATTTCATCGTAATGTTTTAGTATCATTTGTCGGATAAATTGTGCTTGGTTGTAACATCGCTGGTAGTCATCCCCACCTAATCCTTTTCGGGAGCGTAGAACCTGTAACGTAGATTTTGAATCTTTGAAACCAAAAAAATCAAGCAAACCAATCACTTGTGAAAAGCCTACTTCAATATAATAGTGTATCTTATCGATTTGGGCAATTCGAGCAAGTTCTTGGAGATAGAATTCTCGTCCACGAATTGCACGAACAACGGTTAGTTTGTTCTGACCGGTTGAATCGTGTAATCCGGCATCGGCTGGGGTATCGCGGGGAACAGAAATAATTTCAATTTTTCCATTATCGATTAGAATAGAAACAATATGGTTAGCATCGGCATGGTTGGACAAAGCTCCTAAGCGAGAATCAAGCCCTACGACAGCAATATTTATGCGTCTTCCGGTATATCGTATTGTCTTCGGATTCCCTGCGTAAGAGTCAAACTCTGGGCCATTTCCAATTTCGCTTACGGTTAGATAATCGTCTGTTGAATCGTGGAAAATTGCCTTGACAAAATTGCTATCGCTTCGCCGAGGAGTGGAATTTAGAGCTGTATCATTGATTACTTGATTCGGAACGGTGGAAATATCATCGGCTCCACCGAAAAAAGTTGAATACAAACTCCATACTGCAAAAATTAAAAGTAAGGAAATTATTATCCAAGGAGCAAGGGATTTTGTTCTGTTTCCTTTCTTTTTGTTTCTCTTTGTGGGGGACATTTTCTACAATTTTGTGACAAATAAAAACTCAAATTAACACTTAATTAATAGATAGAAAAAATAAAGACAGAAATGTTAGCAAATTAATTTCGACTTTAAACTCAAATGAAAATTGTTCAGCCGACTATCTTTGTAAGTTACTATGTGTTAACACACAATGTGAATTGCACAGTGTATTGTGGAATGTATAAAAGGCTAAGTTTCTTGTTTGCCATGGGTATCAGTGTTTAATACATTACCATTCGAGTGTCAAAATTTTCATTTCGAACGAGCAAAGATGAAAAAGTTGCAAATGGTTCGATATATCTTTGGAATGTTTAATGGGAGTGCTTATGATAAATGTTAATTATAAAAAGTGTATTCGTAGAGGTATTTTCTCAATAAGCTTCCAGTATGTGAAGCGTATATTTCCGAAACAATGAGTCCAGATTTATTATAAACGATTGTAATAACTTCTTGCAATTCTCCGGAAGAATTATAAACAGAGCGGTTTATAGCCGATTCGTTAGGTTGGTATGAGAATTCTTCTAATCGGGCATTTGTCGGGTTCTGAATTAATATTTTGAGAATTTTGCCCTTCTCGTTATAGGTATAAAAATAGTTCGTTTTTACTTCAATATTTGAACTCGGAATATGTTCGGTAACAACAGAAACATTGCCAAGGGAATCGTAAGTAAATAATTGAATTTTTGTTGTATCGCCCAAAGGATTCAATGTTATAATTCTCTCAATTTTGTTGTTCGCGGTATAATAATTATATATCAACAGTTGCGAATCTAACATTGAATTTGAATGATAGTAGTAAAGTTTCTCTTCTGTCAAATTGGGTGAGATTTGCGTATAGTTATGAACCGCATATTTGCCACCCTCGTTGTATTCGATGAATTTAATAAGTATACCACTGCTGTTAAACTCTTTATAAAAACATCTCCTAATGATATTATTGTCAGAATCAACTTGAATTTTGATAATTGTATGGATTTTGGGAACTTCGTTGTCGATAAAAGGGTTTTGAATACAAGACGTTATCGCCATTAGGAGAATTATGAGAGTAAATCTATTTCTATAGAAATATTTCATTATCTTAGAATTTTAAAAAATGAAATTAATATAATTTTTTAATATTTCAAAACTTATTATTTTTTCTTTTTTTTCGAAATATTCTATCAAATTACGATACACTTGAGCAGTTTTGAGCAAATTCTTGTCGCCAAAAATGATAAGTAATTCTTTTGCACGTGTGAGAGAAACATTTAGTTTTCTGTCAATAAGTTTTCCTTCTTGAGTTATAACCAAAGAAGATGTTTGTAGAATTTGATTCGAATTGTTGAACGGTAATGATAGCAATATTATTTCTCTTTCGGAACCTTGGAACCGCTCAACTGTATCAATTGTGATTTTGTTGCGCAATGCTTTGTCGAGCAATCGGAAGATTTCTGCATTTTGTAGCCGGAATGGGGATATTATCCCGATATGAAGTTCATTTAGTTGCTCATTGAATTTAGAAGCGAAATAACTCGACAATGATTCAATTAATTGGCTATGCTTACGATTTATTTTAGAGTTCAACTCTGTTGGCGTATCAACAAATAAGATTCTTGAGTCGGAAGAGAACTTTATGTGGTCAAGAAATTCCTGAATAACTTCGACAGCGATTTTGTTTGTTTGTCTATGTTTAGAGGTTTTAATTAGATTATCGTAGAAGAGTAAATTTACTGGTTCGAGAATCGAAGGATGCATCCTTGATTGCTCGTCCAAAAGAGCAATGCAGTCTGTATGTTTTCTTTGTTGTAAGTTGTTTATAAGTAGTTCGAAGTATGAAATTCCTAGATCGTGAAACCCAAGCGAAAGTAAATCGGGGTCGTTAATTTTTCTGGATTCTTCCGGCTGTTGAACAACCGCTGGTAATTGTTTCTCATCTCCGATTAATATGAATTTATTGACTTCTGCTAAAATGCCGATTAGATGGGGGAAAAGGATTTGAGATGCCTCATCAATAATTGCGATATCGAATTTCTTCAAACTGAATATTTCTGGTGTGGTAAGAGCCGAAAATACCGTCGAAAGGAAAATCCGTGTGTTTTCTATTCTGTTCCCAATGATTTCTATATCTACATTTTCGCAAATATATGAAATCATATTTTCTTCGAGTTCGGATGCTTCTTTGTTTCCCAGCCTAAGATAGTAGTTTTGCATCCCATTCCGATTTAATGTTTCTGCAATTTCATCGACTGCGCGGTTAGTGTATGCAAGAACCAGTATATTTACATTTGTGTGGCGATAGTAGAAATTTATTAGTTCTTTCACAATTATTCGAGTTTTACCTGTTCCCGGAGGCCCTTTTATGATGAAGTAAGGATGATATTCAATTGCCTTTTCGATAATATCTTGATATTTACTTGTATCAACAAGGTGAGTAGATAGTTCTTCCTTTTGCGGAGCCAGCCTTCCCAAAAGAAAATCGATTTTTTGTGGAGCAATGGTAAGAAACTTGAAAATAGATTGATAAAGGTATCGGGTTGACGAGTCTATGTAGTCTGGTTCTATTATCCAGTTATTTGGATTTTCGAAGATGATTTGATTAGTAAGTTTGTTCCTCATACTTACAACTATTTTTTCCGAGTCTATCGTTTTCACAACACCTTTTAAGAGTTGTGCTGCCATCCTATTAGTAAATAAGGAATCGTTGTAAATAACAACAGGGTCTCCTTTACGAATTGAGCTAATTAATGGAGTTTTTTCGGTTCTTTGGAAATAGAGATACAAGTTGTTGAAGTTCGACTTGTCGAGTTGTAATAGTAGATTATTTAAAATACTTTGATGATTAATTTTTTCTTCTTCTGCTTCGAGCCACAGGGAACGCTGAACATAGCGTGTATTAGAATCCGACTCTCCAATTTTGGCAGATTTTACTTCGTTCAAGATGAATGTGCAAAAGTGGAAAAGTAATTTTTTATTTACTTTGTTGAGTGAACTAAGAGGTTCGCGGAGCACTGTGAATTTTTCAGCTGAAATACCGTTAATTTGTGGTAGTTTTTTTTCTAGTGTTTCAAAAACTGAATAGTTCTTATTTGAAATCTGGTTTTCGAGAAGATAAACCCAGTTTCTTGCTTTTATAAAGTCGCGTTTTAATTTAATATCGTTCGGTGCTTCACGTAGTGGTCGTTGGGTGTCTTTCGAATAGAGAATCATCGAAGTGCCTTTTCGATTTGGATATACCGAATCGGCGAGAAGATTATAGCCGATTGTTTGGGCATAATGACTATGCCACATCGGGGAATAAAACATAGTTCCGTCAGTTGTCTGAAATCGAACTTGGTCTTCGGGATAGTTGCCGGATTTAAGTTCAACAATTGTTTTATTGTTGCGATTGCCTTTGTCTTGGAGCAATATATCCATTCTTCCAACTAGCCCATACTCGGCAGAAAAAAATGATGGTTCAATCTGATTATCAAATTCAGTCAAGTATGGAAGAATTTTGTTTAAATTCTCGAAATGTTGTTTGATGCTTTCTCTGATTTCCTCGGTAACATTAAGGTTATATTTACTAAGAATAAGAAACTGTAGAATTTTTTTCCTTAACGAGTTTAAAAAAAGCTCTCCGAAATCGGCTCGAGGGTTAACCAGTAGCTCGTCGAGTATATAGTTAACAACATTTCCAACAAATGTATAAAAAGAAAAATTGTTTGGGTAGTATTTGTTAATGAAATAATTGTATGCATTGAAGCCATTCTTTGTAAAGGATTCTGCTATTTCGGAAATATCGTAAAGATAATCTGGTTCGATAACAAGCAATGACTCTGCGGTTGTTTTAAACAAGTTATTGCTTAATTGTTGTAATTTGAAGCAATTCAGTTTGGTTCCGTTTTTTACCGATTTGGGAAGCTCTTGCCAATAGTCTGAGCAATTTATAATGATTTGGGTATTACCATCGAAGCATACAATTGAAATGTCGTTATCTAAAATTTGGTCAACGATTAAGTCGCGAAAAGAAACTAGTTCGGTTTGTTTGGCAATAACGCGATTGAACAGTTTAAAAAGCATTGAATTATTTTCGATTAAATTGCTGTCCAGAATCAATGTTACCTTCGTATCGTAGAACGCCGAGAAAAGTTGGGAAAGCAAAATCGAAATGAATTGCAAATCAGATTGGTTTGTTCTTTGGATTATTTGTGGGTTGTTGAATATTTTTTGTAGAAAAAACAACGATTTTTTGACTTTTGGTTCGAGAGTATATTTGTTTGTGATAAAGGCTATTCTTGAATAATTATTTGGAAAAAATTGTTTTTGGTTTTGAGTGATATTTTCAAGGAACCGACGGAAAAGGCTTTTTAAAGACAATATATATTGGTAGATTAGGTTTTTATCGTCTATTGTTTGATTCGAAAGTTCTTTGCTTAATTCAACGAGTAGAAGCTCGAGGTTATCTTCTTCGACCATATTAGAATTCGCTTTTGACGTCTCGGATTCGTAGTTGAAATTGGGTTTGTCTGGAGTTGTTGATTTCTTCTAAGTTGAAAACAATATTGAAAGGTTTGCCATTGTTTAAGATATGAAGTTTGTCGGAAAGATTTTGTCCAATCGCATCAATTTCAAAGAAGATATTCCCACCATTAAGGTTTGTTGGTTGAATCGCTCGAAATTTGATATTGTGAGCACCAAAAGTTTTAACTCCATTTTTTGATAGGACATTCCTTGCAAGGAAAATAGGTTTTTGGTTTTCAAATCCAAAGGGAGCAAATTTATGTAGGTATTGAAAGAACTTCGGCGATAGTTCGGAAAGATTAATTTCTGTGTCAATGATTATTTCGGGGATTAGCATTTCGGGTGTTATGTGGCGCTTGGCAATTTCGTTAAAACTTTCGGTGAATTCAGGTAAATTTTCAAGTTTTAAAGATAATCCAGCGGCATGCTTATGACCTCCAAACTCGTCTAAGAATGGGGCACATTCCTTTAATGCAGAATGAATATCGAAGTTAATAATACTTCTTGCAGACCCTTTGGCAAGGTTATACATAGTGGTCAAAAGAATGGTTGGAACCCTGAATCTATCTACTAATCGTGATGCGACGATGCCTATTACTCCAGCGTGCCAATCGTCTTTGTGGAGAATTAAGCAACGGCGGTCGCCATTGGCAAGGAATTTTTCTGCCATAGGAATTGCTTCTTCGAAAGTTTTTTCATCGTAGTATCGTCGCATCCGGTTGTCTTGTTCCAATTGTTGAGCCATTTGGAATGCAATATTTTCATCGTTTTGAATCATCATTTCAACTGAGCGCATTGCATCGCCAAGTCGTCCAGCAGCATTTATTAATGGTGCCAATGAATAGACAATATTTGAGTTCGATAAGTTTCCTGGTTTCAGGTTGGTGCAGTAAAGCAGTCCTTTAATTCCGGGCCGAGGTTTTTCGTTAAGCCGTCGGAGACCAAATGAGGAAAGAATTCTATTTTCATCGACCAAGGGAACCATATCTGCTGCCGAGGCAATGGCAACATAATCTAAGTAGTCATAGGCTTGCTCTTCAATACCGAGTTTTTTAGAAAGCCCTTGTATCAACTTGAATACCACACCACAAGCAGCGAGATGTTTGAAAGGATAACCACTATCTTCAAGTAGCGGGTCGAGTATTGCAAAAGCACGCGGAAGTTCAGGACCCGGTTCGTGATGGTCGCAAATTATCGTATCAATCCCAATGGTGCTTGCGTAATTGATGGCTTCGACAGATGTAATCCCAACATCGACGGTTATAATTAGGCTTACATTCTGTTTCTTGGCTTGGTCGATTGTTGGGGGAATTATACCGTAGCCCTCTTGGAAACGGTCGGGGATATGGTATGTGGCTTTTCCTCCAAGGGAGCGTATAAATTCAAGTATCATCGCTGTACTTGTGGTTCCATCGACGTCGTAGTCACCATGCACACAAATAAGTTCTCTGTTTTTAATTGCTCGAAGAATTCGCCCCGTCGCTTTGTCCATATCCTTCATCAGAAACGGGTCGTAAAGCTTATCCAATGAAGGCTCAAAAAAATCTTTTACTGCTTTGACATCCTTTAGCCCCCGGGCGACAAGGACTCGAGCAAGCCCTTTCGGGAGTTTCAAAGAACCCATTAGGTTCTGAACAGCAGATTCGTCTGCATCGCTGCGAAATTTCCAAGTATAATCCAACATATTTCTTTTCTCGTTTTCATAACTGAAACAAAATTACGAAATATGATTTAGTTTTCCAAATTTTATGTGTAATTTTTTACAGAGTGTGCAAAAAATTACACACTTTTTTTTAAATTTATATTTATTTTTTGTGAAATATTATTCGAAGTATGGATTTTTCAAATAAATTTGGCGAGGATTTTGATAATCGGCAACCTCCAAAAGCTAAACGAAATAAAGAACGTATTCTTGTTAAGGAGATAAAAAGAAGCAGAGATAATTTAAAGAAAGGTGTAGTTGTCTTGTCGAAAGGGAAAAATTTTATTGTAGAATCGGAAGGCAATGAGGAACGTAGGTTTACCGAGTGTGTGCTTTCTGGCTCTGTCGAAGTCAAGCACCCCCATAAAATTTTGGTTACAATTGGAGATAATGTATTTTTTGTCCCGCCACAAATAGGGAAAGATGGCAAAGCTTTTGGCAGGATTGTTTATGTATCGGAGCGCAGCAGCTTCCTTATGCGAAAATCTATATTGGGCAACTACGAAGATATTATTGCATCGAATATGCAACAGGTAGTTGTAACCCTTTCAGCAGAAAACCCAAAGTATAATCTTCGAATGCTCGATAGAATTTTGATTGCTTCCGAATATGGTAATCTTGAAGCAATAATTTGTGTCAATAAAATTGACTTGGTTAATCCCGATACTATTCAAAAGGATTTTTCCATTTATCGAACCTTGGGCTATAAAGTCATTTTTGTCTCTGCTCTCGAAGGTATTGCTCTGGATAAGTTGGCTAATAGTATTGAGGGAAAAATAACCTTGTTTGCCGGCGTCTCTGGGGTAGGTAAGTCGACTCTGGTAAATAAGTTGCTTGGAATCGAAGTGCAAAAGGTTAGCGATATTACAAAAAGTCGGCGCGGCAGACATACTACAACTTCTGCTCGATTGTTGCATAAAAATGATAATACAATTATTATTGACTCGCCCGGCTTCCGCGAATTCGAAATATGGGGTATTGTTCGTGAAGAATTACCGTTTTATTTTCGAGATTTCGAACCATTTTTTCAAAAATGTAAATTCCAACCCTGTAGTCATACTCACGAACCAAAATGTGCTGTCAAATCGGCGGTCGAGCGAGGAAAAATAAACTCGGGACGCTACATTTCTTATCTTACACTCTTTGAAAATTTATAACAACTATTTCTAAGTTATTGCTGTTGTAGAATGCCTATAGTTTCCTAAAAGCGACCTTTATCGATATTTTAAAAGTGTATATTTTAAATCAATTCTATGTTCCCATTTATTTCGTTTATTATTTGGGAAAACATCAGAGCTCAAATTATAAAAGGGGCATAATTAATACAATAGTATTTCAAATTTTTTCTTAAATTTGGGTAATTATTTTGGTTGGAGATGAAAGTATTAAAAATCAATCTTCTTTTTGTTCTATTTATTTTAGTTATTTCCACAGCGATTGCTGTTGCTCAACGTTGGGAAAAAGTGACAACCATACCTTTACCTTACCTAAATAACTACTGGCTCGATGTTTATTTTCATCCTTCTAATACAAATTATGGGTGGGTATGTGGATTCAATGGAAGGGTAGCCTTTACTACCGATGGAGGTAATTCTTGGCGCGGTTCGACAGTTTCCGGTGCCTACCACCTTGAAAGCATTCATTTTCCAACTCTAACGACTGGTTATACTTCAGGTGTTGATGGTATTTTTAAGTCGACCGACGGAGGTCAAACTTGGGTTGATATTACTCCGGTAGGAGCTGCCGATACAACAACATTTTGGGGTTGCTACTTTTTGAACGAGAGTTATGGAATGGTTGTTGGCGATGGCTGTGGTGGTCGTCAACAACATTTTTGGCTAACAACAGACGGTGGGAGTACTTGGTCAGTTTTTTTAGGTTCGGAAAACAATAGTGGGATGACCGATGTTCTCTTATATCCAAACGGTATTGGCTATGCTACAAGCAGTGGTCGGCTTTGGATTACTTCCGACAGTGGTAGAACCTGGAATGTTTTTTCTAATTCCGGTCCAAATCTATGGCAAGAAGAGATTACAAATTATGGTTCTTCCTTTTTAGTGCCTTATGCAGGAACAACATGTACCGGTGGTGGTAATGATGGTGGTATGCGTTTTACCACCGATAATGGTGCTACTTGGGGTAGTTTCCGAACCGGGGTACCAATGTTTGGAACGTTTCTTATTGATTCACGGAAGGGGTGGGCTTGCGGGTATTCCACCGAGGTATATTATACCTCGAATGCTGGTTCTACATGGGTAAAAAGAAATTGTGGGATTAAATCGGGTAATTTGGATGACCTTTG
>CAZPSM010000022.1:11007-15120 GCA_964589125.1 uncultured Hyphomicrobiales bacterium
CGAAAACAATGGTTGGGTTGTTGGCGAAGGCATCTATAAATTATCCAATCCAGTTGGGTTATTAAATAAGTCTGTTCTGAATTTTGGCGATGCTTGTTTAGGAAAAAGCAAATTCGATACCCTGTGGTTCTTCAACGTTAATTTCAATGATGCTACGATTTCATTGAGTTTGACAGGCAACACACAGGAATTTTCTATCGTTAGCCCGGGGAGTTCTGCATTTGTCCAATCTTGCGATTCTATTCGTATTATCGTCGCTTTTAAACCTAGGAATAGTGGCATTAGAACTGCTAATCTCAGTATTGCAACGTCTTTTCAAACCCCAATTTCTGTTGCTCTCCAAGGGAATGGCGTCGAATCCACTGCTTCTTTCTCCGATACATTAATCATATTTGATAATGTTAAATGTGGGCAGATCTATGAAACATCAATAAACGTTTCTGTAAGGTCATCGGGCGAAAAGATTATTTCGGCCTCTATGGTAAGCGGGAGCAGCGCTGTTGCTTTGAAAAATACATTGCCCATAGATTTAATTAAAAGTGCTTCGAACCCATTAGTTTTTTCTGCAACAGCATACGATACTGGTTGGACAACTTCGCGATTCCAAATTTATTTTTATCCTTGCGATACCTTTCATTTTGTCACGGTTAAGGTATATGGGAAATCCCCTATTATTCTTGTTGATTCGGCTCTTTCGTACGACTTTTTTTGCGATTTGCAAAAAATTTATATTCCAATTCACAATGCGGGCAACGATACTTTAAGACTCGAAGATTTAAGTTTTAGTCCTAACATCACTGCTTTGTCAATTCTTGGCTGGAAGTCGGGGAAACCCCTACTGGGCAATTTTATATTACCTAAAAATGCTGATACTTTAATTTTAGAAGTTAATCCTGATTGTGAAGGAACAATTTCTACTAAACTAATTATCAAAAATAATGATTTAACTACGTCGAGAGGTCGTAAGCAAAATGTTTCTATCTCGTTGAAAATCACCGTATATATCCCCAAGTTGAAACTTTCGAACGATACTCTGAATTTTGGAAAAGTATGCGTTGAAGATACAAGTATTTTACGATTAATCGTGAATAATTATGGAAATTATTCGGACTATATTTCTTATATAAGAAAATCAACAGGCGAGTTTAATGTAACTGCAAATAGAATTTTTCCTTATTTAGTTGCTCAAAAAGATTCACTTAATTTATATGTTTCTTTTAAGCCTAAATCAATCGGTTTGTTTGTCGATTCAATCTTACTAATCTCGAACGAGTGCAAAGACACACTTCGGCTATTTGTTATAGGGGAGGGTGTTCAACAAAAAGTAGATTATTTACCAAAATTTATTTACATGCGAGTTCTTCTAAACGCTTCGAAGGAGGAGATTGTTAATCTTTGGAATTTGACTAACTACTCTATTGATGTTATTCAGTTATCTTCGGATATCCCAATAGATTCAATTGGAGTAGCGTTCCTTCCATTAACCGATAGTTCAATTGCTTATTTGGATTCCTTTGCATTTAAAGCGGTAATTTCTGGAAAACAGAAGGGAAAGTTTACCGGAAATATTAAAGTAAAGTTCGAGGGTATTTGCGATGTAAATCTTACCATTCCAATTGTTGTCGAGGTTGTAGATAAAAACTTGGTTTTCTCTCCTATGGTTGATTTTGGTAGCCAATATTGCGTCCGAAACGGTACAAGTCTGTCATTAACTTTTTCGAATAACTCAACATTACCCGATACAATACAACTCGTTAAACTTATACAAAAATATAATCAATTCTCTTTATCATCGGCGCTAACTTTTCCTATTGAAATTAAACCACTTACTGATTTTACTTTACAAATGTTTTATACCCCTAACCGATTAGGCTATGATACTGGATTTGTAAATATTTACTTCGAAGATTCCACGCGTAACACCACAATTCCTGTTTTCGCCTTCTACGGCGAATCACAAATTGGGGTTTCGGAAACATTCCTTGATTTTGGAAAGATACAATATTGCGATTCGTCAATCACTAAATATATTGATATTTACAATCTTGGTAATATTCCAGATTCAATTGTTGTTGTGCGAGGCTTCAGCCACCCAGAGTTAAATTATGTACTGGAAAAGAACTCCATGAGTAGATTTGACTCCTCTTTCCTTGCTATTCATTTATTCCCATCTTCTAATGTTAGGAAATTGGTCGATACCTTGATTATTGGATTTCTTAATTGCCCGCAACAAGTAGCAATAACAGTGATTGTAGAAATTGTTGCCCCGGAGTTTTCAGTTACTCCGTCGTTTATTGATTTGGGAGAAATTTGGATGGGAACAACGAAGGGTGCGACTGTTTCATTTTCAAATCAAAGCCAGGAAAATCTTTCTTATGCTTTGTCAGATAAATCTTTTTATTCATTGAATTTCAATGATGATAGAAATTTTACTTTATATTTGAATATTGGGGAATCGAAAGAATATTCATTTAAATATTTCGCTTCCGAGGAAGGGGAATTTATAGATACTCTTATTTTTGATGTTAAAGGAAAATGTAGATATGAAGCAAAAGTTTTAATTCACTATGTTGTTCCCAAAGAAAGATACGATTTGCTCTTTAAAATAGGTAAGTATTTTGCAAAACCAGGGGAAAACATAATTATGCAGATAGAGAATCTAACTCCCTCTAAATTATTGAAGTTAGATTCAATGAGTTTAGAACTATGGTTCGACAGATGGCTGTTTTATCCTACTGAATGTTTGTCGAGTGCTTTTGAGAAGGATATCAATTGCTCCTTCTATCCGGGCTTCAGTAAAATTTTGGTTAAGGGCGAGTTGCTAAGTCAATTTATTGAAGGTAACTTACCACTTTTGCAAAAAGGAACGACTTTATATTCTTCCCCTGATACATCGAGTTTAGTATTGAGGAATGTAAGTTTCTTTCCCGATAAGCCTATATCCCTGCAAACCTTGACTGGCTCTTTGAAGGTTTCTCCTGTATGCCCAACAGTAGGAAATTTCAAATATGAACTTGTGTCCGTATTCGAAGTAGTTTCCTTAGAAGCAACAACTACTGATTTTACAATAAAGATAAAGGCTAATTTCGACCAAGTAATAGTTTTCACAATTTCAGATTTATTAGGTAGGACGATAGAAAAGCGTGATTTGAATCTATTGCAAGGAGAGAATCAAATTGCTTTAAAATTTGCTCATTCTATATCGACTCAGTTACTATTGTTTTCGTTTAAGAACGACTTTTCCTTCGTGAATCTTTTGGTTCCAAATTATTTTGTAAGATGATCTGTTATGTTGGGACATCTGGGTGGTCATTTCCGCATTGGAGAGGTATTTTATATCCAGAGGAATTGCCGCCCTCTGATTGGCTAAAATACTATTCTGGTAATTTTAATTGTGTTGAGGTTAATTCCACTTTTTATCGTTCATTTTCGGCTTCAACATATCGAAGGTGGGCTAATTCAGTTCCCGAGGATTTTAAGTTTATTCTAAAACTTCCTCAAGAAATAACGCACAAAAAAAGATTGGTTGGGGTTCGCAATGAGATTCTGGATTTTTTAGATGGATTGTCGCCAATTGCCGGAAAAGTCGGATTGATTTTAATGCAGTTGCCTCCAAGTTACAAAACTGTTCTTTCTGATTTCGAGGAATCGATTTTATTGATTTGTGAGAAGTTCGCTTTGGCAGTGGAATTCAGAAACAAATATGCTTTTTCCGAAGATGTTCTCGATATTTTAGTCGAACATAATTGTTGCTTTGTTAATCCGGATTCCCCCGCTTCCGATTTTCAAACATTGGTTACAAACGATATGCTATACTTAAGGTTGCATGGGCGGCAAGCAATGTATAAATCGTCGTATAGTGATAGTGAATTAGAGGAAATGTCCGATATAGTATTATCAATGAACGATAGGATAAAATCGGCTTATGTTATTTTTAATAATGGTATGGAAGGTTTTTCGATTCCGAATGCTTTTAAATTTATCGAACTTATAGGGCGAAAGAACGAAGAGATAGTTATACCTTTACATAGACATTCCCCAGAATTGGGTCAGTAGTATTATGTGTGATAATCATCTGAATTGATTTAGAACTCAATACTGCTCCAGCAGGAA
>CAZPSM010000022.1:15142-30742 GCA_964589125.1 uncultured Hyphomicrobiales bacterium
AGTTTAATTCCAGAATAGGTAATTATATCACGAGAAAGAATCATGCCTTCTTCCAAATCTTGGAGAGCTAGCGGATTTTCTTCGACACTGGTTTTAATTTCTTTATATTCATATAGGAATTGTTCAAAAAAAGTAACAACTTTCGGGTCGTAAAGTCTTCGAGAATAGTTTTTTAGTGTAGTCAATGCTTCTTCCGGTGTTTGTTTCTTGAAGTATCGCATTTCTTCATAGTCGAGCACAACCCGGATAATACGAGATTGAACAGGGATTTGCCAGGATTGTAATTTTTGTGGAATACCACTCCCATCGAAGTTTTCAAATATGTGATAAACAATTGCTGCAATAGAAGAAAATGATGAGATTGAGCTTAGAATCTCTTTGGATTTGATGGGAACCTGAAACATTAATTCATTGGTTGGAATACCGTCGGATAGAACTCGTTCCTCCAGTAAGTTGTCGGGAAGACATAACTTACCCGAATATGCCAAATATGAGGCAAGTTCAATATCATCTAACTCATCCTGGTTAAAGTTACCCATAAGTTTGGCAATCCATACCGAGGCAGTTGCAATTTTTTGGGTTAACTCAGCTAGAATGGGGAACCGAAGAGAAATAAACTTAATTGCCAATTGCTTCGTATCGTTGAGTTGCTTTTCGAGAGCCTCTGCTAATTCTAAAAGTAGGCTGTGTTCTTCGCTCAATTGTTTTTGCATTTTTGTGATTCTGGCAGCAGAGCGAATACGCAGCAGAAATTCGTTTGTTTCTATCGGTTTAGTTATAATGTCATCTACCGATTCCTCGGGTGTTTTATTTAAGAATTCTTTGGAGGAGTGATTAATTAAAAGTATAAAATAAACCTCCTTATGTTTTTCATTTCTACGTAGTTTCTTGCAAAGCTCGAAACCATCAATGTTTTGGGATTCATTGTCATAAATTATTATGTCAATTGGGTATTTTCCAAGATTTTCCCATATATCATTTGAATTGTTCGAGGTAATAAGTTTAGCATCGGGATAAAAAGGGGCAAGAGTTGTCTTAATATTCGAAATAATTGATATATCGTTTGTAATTACTAAAAACGTTAAAGATTCCATTTTATCTTTTAGTGTAGTTGTCCAATATTTCAGAGGTACTAATATTTTTGATTAGGATTGATGTTCTTCTGTTGGAGAAGTCAAAGGGGTTTTCGGGGTTTTTGAGTTTCCTATCGGCAAATCCTGTTACTTTTGCAATTTGACCTTCCCAGAGCCCTTTTGTTTCGAGAACAGAGCGTGCGGCATTTGCACGGTCTACAGAAAGTTCCCAATTAGAATAATTTGATTGTTTTCCATATTGGCGGCTGTCTGTATGTCCTTCGACTTCAACATAGTTAGGGAGTTTTCCGATTTCTTTCGCGAGAATAGCAAGAATTTCTTTTGCTGCTGGCTTTAGTTTTGCGCTTCCAATTTCAAAAAATAGTGATTCAGTTGTTTCGACCAATTCAATGCGCAGTCCCTCTTTTGTCAGTTCAAATTGAATAGAATTAATCAAATCTTTTAAGTTTGGATTCGTAATGAGTGTCTCGTTGAACAGAGTTTTTAACTCCTCGGCAATGTTTTTTACCCTTTCGACTGCCTTAATGCTATCTTGAATTGCTTGTTTTTTGAGTTTTTCGGTTACTTTTCCGGCGATTGTATCCTGTTGTTCCGGTGGGATAAAAAATGTAAATTGTTGCTCCCCGCTCGATTTTCCCTTTCTTTCTTCGTTTTCAAAAATCTCAATTTTGACTGGAACGGTTCTTTTTCCAGTTATAAAGTTGAATGCTCCGGGGTCTTTGAAGTAAGAGGAAACCATATTTCGAATTTGTTCGCTTTGGCCTAATATCCATAGGACTATGAAAAATGCCATCATAGCAGTAACGAAGTCGGCATATGCTACTTTCCAAGAGCCACCGTGGGCTCCGTGCCCGATATGTCCCTTCTTTTTTTTGATGATAATAGGTTCTTCTTTGTGTTTTGGCTCATGCTCTTCTGCCATCTTTGACCTCATTGTCTTGGTTGTTTAATCGCTTGTTCGGTTTCTTGGAAACTTGGTCTGCTTTCGGGGTCTATAGTTCGGCGACCATACTCTATTGCAACCGATGCTGGTGCACCTTTTGCAAACGCAAGCAATGCTGTTTTGATAGTTTGAAGATATTTCATTTCTTTTTGCACTATTTTATTCATAATTGTTGCTAATGGACCAACCAACCCGTAACACATCAAAACCCCAAGGAATGTTCCAACAAGAGCAGAAGCAACGTGATGTCCAACTGCTTCGGCGCCTTCGGAAACAGATGCCATTGTAACTATAATTCCCATAACTGCTGCAACAATTCCCAATCCCGGAAAGGCTTCGGCAAGTGTTTGTAAAGATTGCGATGGAATGAGTTCTTCTTCTTGAATGTTTTCGATGTCTAAATCCATTAGTTCTTCGAGGTCGTGGGCTGGAACACCACCGCTCAGCACTACTTTGAGTGTATCGGTAAGAAACTCGACTGCAACGGTATTGTTTAAAAAAGTCGGGTATTTCGTAAAAATTGAACTGGATTTCGGTTCTTCGATATGAGATTCAATAGCGATTAAACCTTCACGTTTTGCAAATTGGAAAAGCTCATACAGCAATTGTAGTAATTCAATGTAAGCCGCTTTATTGACCTTTGGACCTTTCAAAGTTCCAATTGCCTTATTGATGATTTTAGTTAGTGTTGGCAAGGGATTTGCTATAAGGAGTGAGCCGAGTGCAGCACCTCCGATAATTATATATTCAGCAGGTACAATCAACGCCAAAGGGTTCCCGCCAGCGATTGTCAGACCCCCGACAATTGAAATTAAAACAACTATTGAACCAATTATTACAAACATATTTATCCCTTATTTTGTTAGTTCTTGCAATTTATGAATTATTTTTAAATCATTAGGAGCTATCGATTTTGCTTTTTCATAATACTTATGTGCTAGGTCTATATTGCCAAGAGTCTGGTAGATTTCGCCTAGGTGAATATATGGCTCTGCATTTGTCCCGTCGATTTGTATTGATTCACTGATATATTTAATTGCTAAGTCGTAATTGCCTAACCTGTAAAAAAGCCAGCCATATGTATCAAGATAATAAGGATTCTTGGGCTCAACCGCAAGAGCAAATTCTATTAATTCCTTAGCATAGTCTAGCCTAACACCCCTTTCAATCAATGAATATGCAAAGTTATTTGAAGTTATTGCATCTAGTGGAGCCAGTTCCAGTGCTTTTGTGTAAAATGAATCCGACATAGCATATTCGCCAAGTTCAGAATATAGCCATCCTAAACTTGAGTAGATGGAACCCGAGGTTGAATCCAGTTGCAAAGCAAGTTCGAGACTTTCTTTTGCTCTTTCTAGGCTATCACATATTAAATAGTAATACCCTTTTGCTGATTGAAACGATGGGTCAAGAGTAAATTTATTCTCGAGCCGATTCATTAATTGGAACATTTCATGGCGTTTGTTATTCGAGAAAAGGTGCTCTGTAATTTTTAGAAGTGATTGAATATCCAAATCGTTCCTTTCCAAAATCTTCGCCTCGTAAGTCGAAGCTTTTGCAGAATCACCAACAGAGTAATAAATTTTGGCTGAAAGTAAGTCTATGATTACCTCATCGGTACATAGCTTATCGATGCTGTTGATTAATTTTGTCGAAAATTGAGAATATCTTATTTCAGCAGTAGAAAAATGCTTTGTATAGGAGCTTAGCATTTCAAAAATTTCTGAACAATCCAAAGGTATTGCAAAGTTGTTGAAATCGTCGAAAAATTGCTCATATCGATTTTGTGTGAGTAATAAATCCAGCAATTTGTGGAACGAGTAGAAATCTTTCGTATCTTTTTTGATTGATTTAAGATAATTTTCAAGAGCAGTGATTTCATTTAAGGTGTCATTTTGAGCATCGTAATAACGAGCTATCTTGAGCAAAACAGTTTGTGTCCTTTTTGCCGAAGGAATACTCTGGCAAAATTGAAGTGCTTTAGTGAATGTGGTGTCGTCTTGCTCGAGCAAATATATATGCTCTTCGATGTCATTTTCATTGGCTGTTGCTCCTTTTAACGATAAAAGTTTTGTAGAAAAATATAACGCCTCTTTAGTTTGATTGAGTTCTGCTAAGGTTGCAACAATTAGATCAATATTTGGTATAAAAGAAGAATCTAAAAGATATGCCTTGAATGAATAATCGAAAGATAATTGATATTTTTCGAGATAATATAAATTCTTTGCTATACTATAAAGAATTACGCTCGAAGAATCATATTTTAAGGCTTCCAACAAGTCCACAATTGCATATTGATATTGACCGAGTTGCTCGTTCTTCGATGCATTAATTAATAAATCAAATAAATAATGATTTTTTAAGTAATATTCAGTGTTTGTATCTATTTTGTTAACAATTGAGTAAATTTCGTATGGTGTAATATCGAGGTTATCGAGTTGGCTAGTTAGTGAAGGTGAACTGCAAGAGTTTAGTATAAATGAAGCAACTGATACAATAACAAATATAAGCACACAAGCATTATTTTTATTTTTCAATTTCTTTTCCCTATTTTACACATTACGAAATTAATGTAATAAAAACTTATAAAAAAATAAAGACTGCCTTTCCAACAGAAAAGACAGTCTTATTGTAGCAACAGTATCTAAAAAAGTTAAAGAGAAAAACCTTTTTCTTTGAGAATGGATTTTATTCCGCGCTTGTCGATGGTTTTAATGGCACTTGTTGTTAAAGTTAGTCGAACCCATCGCTTTTCTTCTGGAATCCAGAACTTTTTTGTTTGTAAGTTTGGAAGGAATCTTCGTTTGGTGCGATTATTGGCATGGGAAACGTTGTTTCCTGTTAAAGGTTTTTTCCCTGTAATTCGGCATACTTTCGGCATATTCAAATCTCCAAAAAATTAGACTACAAAATTAAGAAAAAAGTTGAATAATTTAAAAATCTTTAAATTGTTCAATTTACTTAATAATTACAATTATGTTCATTTAAGCAGAAATACAGCAAGTTAGATTATCATTAACTAATATAAAAGAAAATTTAAAACAATAAAATTATTTAGTTAGGCAAAAAATAAATTAGATTTTTTGTTGCCCTTGCTACCATCTAGCAATGTTCTTGAATTAATATAGTTGTTGCAGTAATGTTAGAAAACTATTATTTTGCAATAAATAGTTATTAGATTCTTAATTTTGTTTTTTTAAATAAGGAATCAGAAATGGGAAGTAAAGCAGTTGAAATCCTCAATTTGGATGTTAATGAATTGCTATCAATGCTTAATTCGGCATTGAGCGAAGAATGGCTTGCTTATTATCAGTATTGGATTGGAGCCCGACTTATGGAAGGACCAATGCGGTCGGAAATTCAGTCAGAACTTCTTCTTCACGCTACACAAGAGCTCAACCATGCGGTACTGATTGTCGATAGGATAATTCAATTGGGTGGGACACCAGTGCTTTCGCCCTTAGATTGGTTTAATTTATCCCGTTGCGATTACGATGCTCCAGTTGACCCTTACATTGAAGCAATACTTGAACAGAATCTAAAAGGAGAGAGATGTGCTATTCAGCGGTATAAAGAAATTGCCGATTTTACTAATAGCAAAGACCACACAACTTACCAAATTGCTACGACGATTTTAAATGAAGAACTTGAACACGAAGAGGATATTGAAAGTTGGATTACCGATATTAATAGGATGAAGGAAGATTTGAAAAAAATGAAATTGTAGGCTCATTTTAGGTTGCAACGAGTCTGTAAATTTTCGGTGTAAGAAAAATATATAATTCATAGGAACAGAAGTTGCTGTTGTAGTTTAAACTGTGATTAGTGTTGAGAAGGTAATTCTATTTCCCTTCTCGAATTTCAAAGTTACCATTTTGTAAGTCTAATGTAGTTATCCTTCCGTTAATGAAATCCGCACCAAGAAAACCATCGATATTGAAGAAGAAGTCTTTGGGTAGTTCAATGGTGTTAATATCCTTGAAAGTTATTTTCGACTTACCCAAAATCATTTCGAAATAAGGAACCACAGCCGAAGGATTATACTTCCAGCCCCCAACCGAACCTTGCACTTTTGTTTGTTGGTATGTTCGTGTAAAATTGATTTTATTGAATATACTGTGTGTTAAAGTGCTTCTTTCCGCTCCAAAGTCAAGCCCGAACAAAAGTTGGATATTGTTAAACTTTGTTACAACGATAGGAATTCCAGACCAAAAGAAGTTTATTTCATTGGACTTATTGCTCTGTATAGATTTTTGAACAATCAGTTTTCTTTTAGAGTGGTCGATAATAAATCGTGCATGTTTCAGAATTCCCCAACCGATAATGCCATCGATTTTTGTTAGTTTATTAGGTCCGAAAAGCCTTAATCGAAGGTTATAATCATCTACAATTAAAGCAGGGTGGTTATGAATTACAAGATTCCCTATTCTTAAAGTCTTAAGGTTGGTAGGAATAGCATCGATTTTGTAATTTGCAGCGGTTAATGCTTTGCTTCTCTCATTAATTGTTGGAATAATGTTGCATTCACTTGCGATTTCGGAAGATATAACCGAATAATTAGTCCCGGTATCGAACCAAAAATATCGTTTTTTGCCATTGACTTCGATAGGAACGATTGGTGTTCCAGAACGCGAAAGTTCGATATTTACTGAGTCGAGTTCGCGTTCGAACAAGATGTCTTCGGGGGGATTTAATGCGAATGCTCGGGCAAGTAAGAACACACTATCGGGGTCGGAGAAAAATCCACTTGGGGTTGGAATCAGTTCATTCCATTGGGCAAGATAAAACAAAACGTTTGTCCGAAGTTTATGCAATTCCAAAAAGAATGGGAACGATTTACTATTCAGAGTTTTCTCAATCGAATAAAGTGCATCGGCGTAATTGTTGTGGATTATTTTCTGGATAATCCGCAAGAACATAGTTTCGTTTGAATCGAGTTTTTGTTTGCTTAATGTTTCCCAATCGAAGTTCTTTATGGATTCGATAAATGAAATATATTCAATTGGTTTTTGTTTCGGAGATATTTCGGATTGTTGGCTGTGTTTGCAAGAAAATAATAAAAAAGCAAAAGCAAATAGGGAACAACAAAATTCTATTTTGTAATTTTTTATTTTCATAGGTAGGATAAAATTAAGAAATATTTATGTCCAAAAATTCGTATTACTTTTTTGCGATAATTCTATCTTTCTTGATAATTTATTTAGAATCTAAAATATTTTTTAGTTTTTTCTTTTACTGTTTAGTGTTATAATCAATTATTATTCTTAGTAATATAATCCCGAAAGAGCAATTACCAACTGTGCTAATGAAACTACGCGATAAGTATGTAAAGCAAGAGTTTGAATCGGAAGGAAAACCAGTTGACCATTCCAAAAATATTAATTTTGAAAAAACTAATGCTAACCAAACATTTCCAGCCAGTGTTTTTCTTACCAAATCTTTCTTTTGTCTTAGCTTACCTTCGGAGATTTTGCTTATTTTAGTGTAATGTTTAAACTATTGCTTCATTAATGTTGTCTAATTTTATTATAATTAATTTAGATGAAAAATGGAAAAAATTTTTTTTATTTTTTTGCTTTGCTTCTATTGCCTAAGATCCCAAGAGGTTTATTATCCGGCTTTGGATGGCTCACAATGGGAAACAATCACTCCACAGGAACTCAATTGGAATATTAGCAAAATTGCTGAACTCTATTCCTTTTTGGAAGCTAACAACACCAAAGCATTTCTGGTACTTAAAAATGGTAAAATTGTGTTGGAAAAGTATTTCGGTGAATTTACACAGGACAGCCTTTGGTACTGGGCTTCGGCTGGAAAGACTCTAACAGCAACACTTGTTGGAATTGCTCAAGGCGAAGGATACTTGTCGATATACGATAAGACAAACAAATTTTTAGGGAAAGGTTGGACAAGTTGTCCAAACGAAAAGGAAGATTTGATAACAATTCGTCATCAATTGACGATGACGACGGGTTTGGATGACCGCGTCGCCGACTCTTATTGCACTAATCCTGAATGTTTGGTTTACAAGACGGACGCAGGAACCCGATGGGCATATCACAATGCTCCTTATACCTTGCTCGAAAAAGTTGTTGAAAATGCGACTGGAAAGAACTTTAATATTTATTTCCACGAAAAAATAAAAAGCCGAATAGGAATGGATGGACTGTGGGTAAAATCGGGTTTCAATAATATTTATATTAGCAATGCTCGTTCGATGGCTCGCTTTGGTATTCTTTTACTTGGGAAAGGGATTTGGAACGCGCAAAGAGTGATACCAGAAACTTATTATTATGAGATGATTAATACTTCGCAAGACCTCAATAAATCCTACGGCTATTTGTTCTGGTTAAATGGGAAGGAAAACTTTATGTTGCCACAAATGGAATTTGTTTTCCCCGGCAGTTTACTAAAAGATGCGCCAAGCGATGTTTATGCAGCACTTGGTAAGAATGGACAGATTTTGAACATTTCGCCAAGCAAAGGAATAATCCTTGTTAGGATGGGGGCTGCTTCGGACCAATACGACGGTGAAGTCGCCGGACAGCTAAATAATGAGATTTGGAAGTTCTTAAATCAAATAATGAGCGGAACCAGCATCGTTCAAGATGAACTCGACGATAAGTTCGCGATAAGACCGAACCCTGCAAATAATTTCATAGAAATTTATTCCTATAAATACCAAGATAAATTTTTCGCTGAACAAGTTGAAATTTATAATGTAATAGGGAAATGTTTGTTCAAGGATGGGGTTCGAAATCTTGGTTACGTAAGGCTCAACATCAGCGAACTCCCAACTGGGATTTATGTTTTAAAAGTTGCGGAAACAGTAAAAACATTCATAAAGATTAACGATTAAAACCGTTTAAAAAACAGCCACTCCGTTCCACTCTGTTTTTTTTACTAATTTTGCAATTCAATTAGAATCGGTATTTTATGGAATTCTCGGAAAAATTAATTGCAAAAATTACAGAAATACAACGCAACGAGATTACAGAATATTTTGTCTATCGAAATATTGCCGAAAGAATTAAAGATGACGATATAGCCTCGGTTATCCGCAAAATCGGCAACGAGGAACTTGGCCATTCCAATTTTTGGAAAAGGTATCTACGAACAGAAGCAAAGCCGAAGCGATTCAAAATATTTTTTTATACGTTAATCTCTCGCTTTTTGGGGTTGACTTTCAGTATTAAATTGATGGAAAAGGCAGAACAAAAAGCGGAACAATTCTACAACGAAATTGTTGCCGAAATACCAGACGCAAAAAAGATAATCGAAGACGAGCAAAACCACGAAAATATACTCATAAATTTGATTGAAGAAGAAAAATTACAATATGCGGGTGCGATTGTTCTGGGGTTGAACGATGCACTTGTGGAACTAACAGGAGCGCTTGCCGGCTTGACCTTTGCACTTCAAAATACTAAGATTATAGCCCTTGCAGGGCTAATTACTGGGATAGCTGCTTCGTTCTCTATGTCCGCGTCGTCGTATCTTTCTGCAAAGGCAGATGGTGAAACGAAAAATTCGGTAAAATCAGCGATATACACCGGTTTTGCATATATCATCACCGTTTTTCTGCTTGTGCTTCCATATCTTTTGTTTCCGAACCCTTTTGTTGCAATGGCTTTTACAATAGGAATTGCCTTGATTGTAATTTTTGCTTTTAATTTCTATATCTCCATTGCAAAAGATTATTCATTCAAAGCAAGATTCCTTGAAATGGTGATAATCAACCTTTCGGTAACGGGAATCACATTCTTGATTGGCTTTGCAGTGCGTAAAATTTTCGGAATTGAAGTGTAGTTATAATTTAACATTTTTAACTGCTTTGTAGAACGAATAAGCAACCTCATATCATCTTATTATTTTAGATAATGAAGAATATATTACCATATTGGCACAATCGCAAAAAATTTTTTCTTATCTCTTGCATCTTTTAAAAATTTTTATTATTTTGCTGTTTGGGTTTTGCAAAAAAATAGATGTTCTGTTTTAGCAAAATAGCTCTTTTCAATTTGCCTCTCCAAAGGGAAAGTTTTACGCTTGTTGGGAATTCTAACGTAACTTATTGTAATTCAATGACTTACGGGGGGGGGGGAGAAACCTTCTTTACAATTCGATAGTTTCTCTTCAACTTTCCAAACGATTTTGTTCACAATGCCGGGCACCGCCTAAAAGGTAATGGGAGCAAGGCAATAGGGAGTAAAGCGTAGAAACAATGTTCTTTGAAAATTTCGAGCAGACAATAATTCCAAATCGCAATCATCTTGTTCTTTCAAATTTTTATGTTGAACATTATTAAGGGTTTTCAAATGAAAGTGTTAATGTCTATTATAATTGCCTTAATAACTCTTTATAATACTTCTGCTGATTGTCCACAGACCCCGGCGTGTTTTGGTGGTAGTTGCGAATGCGGCGATTGGGGTGCTTGGACAGAAAGAATGGAAGCATTTGATATGGGCAGTTATGGATTCCCCCAGTGCACGCTTTGGGTGTGGTATTGCTACCGACAATGTAGGGATAGTGTACAATGTACAGAAATCTTTATTAGTACTATTCAGGCAGCACTACCTTACTGTGGTCAATGTGAGGGGTTTATCGAGTGGCTTCTCCAAGACGACGAGTGGTCACGAGCAAGGAGGGCTAGAAATCTGCTTAACTATTTGTTTAGGCAAATTGTTCTCAGAGATTGGTTTAGATTTCTCGAAGATATAGGACAAGAGAATTGGCCATATTGCGATGAACCATATTCACCAAGGAAAAAGTATACATGGTGGCAAGCTCAATGTAGGGGTTACTGCTTTACTCAATATCCTACTGGGCAACCGAATATAAGATTATTGATTACTCTCAAAGATTGTACGGAACCCTATTGTTGTGGTAGAGAAATTACTCTCTGTGTTGATAGAGCAACCGGGGAAACGCGAATGGAAACAAATAGAGTAGGTGGTCCCCCAGTTGAATGTCCTTCCATTAGAGTTCCAATAAGCGACCGGGTACCAATGTTCAATCTACTTATTGTATAGACAATTGTGAAGATGTTGAATAAGGTTGGAGGTTAGAAATGAAAGGTAGAAGGATTGCAATTTTGTTGGTTATATTTTTCCCCCAATTTGTGTTTGCCTCTTTACCAAGCTCTATTTGCACGGTGCTTTATAAAAACGAGCTCGGGGTTCAACGCGTTTCGTTCGATTGTGGTAAAACATTTCAAATAATTGAAGCGGCAAAAACTAAATATCATTACGTGGTGAATTGGGAGAAACGCGATAGGACCCTTCAATCTGGAGATGGAGGTAGGACCTGGTATGAACTCAAACAGAAAAAAGAAATGGGGAACAGAAGCCCAATGTGCCTCTTTCTGTTTGGTCGGCAAGAGGAAGAAAAAATTATAATAGAAGTAGAAGAAAGTGGTAATGGTACTATTACGATATTCGACTTTCTTGGGAAAGTAATTTACAACAGAGCAATTCATTTAAATAAGGGGAGAAACGGAATCGAGTTACCGTTCCAACTCTCTCGAAGCAGCTTGTATTTCGGAATGATAAAGATTTATGAAAAGAATTACAATTTTCTCTTATTTACTCAGTAGGTAATGTTGGGGGAAGGTCGAATCATTTTTCGACTTTCTCCCAAAATGTAATAATTTATTTTCTATTGCGTAAAATTGTATAACAAAGAAGAAAGGGACATAAAATGAAGGGAAGAGCAATGTTGTTTCTAATTCTTCTATTCCTTCCTTCAGCGATACTACCCCAAACTATTGTATGGGAAAAAGTATATGATACGATAGGAATTGGGGCAGCGTTTGATAATATTATTTTTTCCTCTTCCGAAAACTCTTACTTTTATGGAGTTGGTTCTCGCCTTTACCAAGATACTAATTCCCTTGTGGTTGCCAAGTTTGACAATGATGGCAATTTAATTTTTGCAAAACAATATTATAAAATTCTTGGGAGCAAACTAAAACGGATATTCTATAGTACAGCAAAAATAGAAAAGGTTGGGGATAAAGAACATATTGTTGTGGTTAGTTTTTTGCCTATATACGGAAGTTTTGAATACTTTTTAGGATTTTGGTTATATGTTACAAAATTTGATTCTGAAACAGGGGATTTAGTATTCGAAGGATTAGACACCTTAAGTAAGCACACTATGACAATGGCTCCCGGGGGTCCCGGTCCGGTTTTTGAATTAAATAATTTGTATTATAACTTTTCTTTATACAAAAGAGATACTATGTTACTTAAAGTTTTTGATTTGGAAGGTAATTTTGTTTCCGAAAAAAGAATTATTCTAAACAACTTGCCACCGGATGGGTATTTTTGGGAAGCTTATTTTTTGAAGAAAGAGGATTCATCTTTTGTTTTTGCTTTGACAAGTATTGCTCCTTGGTTTCTTGCAAATCATAGGTCATATCTGTTAAAAATTAGCAAGGACTTTACTTTTGAGTGGTTAAAACCAATAAAAGTAAACGAAGATTCATTGGCAATTCTTTCCCTTCTGGAAAGGAAAGATGGAAAAATACTTGCACTTTGTACCACAGTAGATACCACACGCTATTTTGTTGAAATTGAATCAGATGGTTCTGTTTCTTATGTAAAGCAGTTGAAACTCGATAAACGTATTTATCCCCGTGTATTCAAACAAATTAGTGATGGCGGCTATATCCTTTTGGGAAAGTTACGGTTATACCCAATAAACAAACCAGACACATCGATAGGGGTTTTAGCTAAATTTTCCAAGGATTATGAAATAGAACAGGAATTCTATCATAAGCGCGAGCCTATGGATTGGGGGCACCTATTTTCGGGTGTTTATGAATTATCTGACCATTCATTCCTTGTCGAAGGCTATTACCATTATTTTCCATATTTGTTAAAGTTAAAAGATGTGCTTGTTTCGGTAGATAAACAAGAAAAAGGAGAACCAATCTTCGCACAGCAAATTGTCGAAGATTATATTTATCTCGATGAACCTAGTTTGGAAGAAGTGTCGATTTATTCTTTAGAGGGAATAAAAGTGCTCGAAAGCAATGGCTTATGTATTATCAATGTGAAACATCTTCCCTCGGGGGTTTATTTCTTAAAAAGAGGTACAAAATTTTATAAGTTTATAAAGTTGTAGAGGCAAACCCAATTTTTGTGATTATGTTGCTATATTACAGGAAAGATTGGGTTAGAAGATTACCTTTAATAATTGCAAGATGGAGGTAATTGATTCAGGGAAAAAGATTATTGTCAATAGTAGACCGCTAATTGCTCCCCAAAAGTGTGCTTCGTGGTTAATTTCGCTATTGGGTTGGCGAGCAGCGAAAACACAGTAAGTAAGATAAAGCAAAGCGAACAAAGGTGCTGGGATACCTATCGGGACGAAAAAAACATACAAACGAGAAGTAGGGTAGAACAATATGTAACTAAAAATTATCCCCGAGACTGCGCCGGATGCCCCAAGCGAAAAATAATTGTAGTTGTCTTTGTTCTTTAGTGTTGAAGGAATGGAGGAAACGAGCCCCGAAAGAAGAAAAATCACAAGGAAATAAGAGCCTCCGATAGTTATTTCCAATTGTGGTGCAAAGAAATAGAACGTAAGCAAATTGAATAAAAGATGTGTGTAGTTTGAATGAATAAATATATTTGTTAGCAAGAGATGATATTTCTTTCGGTGGACAACACTAAATGGATGAAGAGCAAATTTTAGGATACGATTTGGATTGAAACTAATAAAATAGACACTTACAATTCCTATAAAAACTAATAGGAAAATGGTAACAGGGCTTTCCAATATGTTCATAATTTGTTGAATCAGTTTTACATAAAATCCAATTTAACTTTTTTTAAAAAACGACGATAATATTTTTATAAAAAAACTAATTGTAATGGAAATTAACTTAAATATAGAAATACGGACTAATCTTTCAACGATTCGAAAGCAATTTGTCGAGAATGAGAAAAAAGACTCGACAAAAGATTTATTGAACTATTCTAAAGTTATGGATGCGTTGGATAATTTTTTGGATTTGGGCGATTCAAATGTGTGGAGTTGGTTGCAACTTAGTGGGGCTGAGCAAGAGAAATATTGTCAGATATTGAGTAAATTAATTAAGAAGGGAGTAATAGGATATAGATACTACGAAGTTAATGGGCAACTTGAACGGCATTTTATTGAATATGAAATGGCAAATCCGAGGTTTGCGAATGCAAGAATCAAATACGTTAATAAGAAGCAATATTCGATGGGATGGCTCGTTTAATAAATCTTCATATTTTAAATTAAACGTTGAAAAGTTATTTAGCAGTTGCTTATAAGGACCTACAAATTGAACTTCGGAATCGATATTCTATTTCTACTGCTCTTCTTTTTACCTTAATTTCTTCTACGATTGTGAATTTTAGTATTCCTACCGAATCAATTAGTCCTACTGTTTATACTGGGATGCTGTGGGCAGTTATGTTTTTTGCATCGATGACAGGGATGTCGCGAGGCTTTGTGAGCGAAGAAGAGAAAGGAACGACCCTTCTTTTGAAATTGTTAACAAGCCCACTTGCTGTTTTCTATGGTAAATTCATATATAATGTTGCCTTTTCAGTATTAATTAATTTTTCTTCGGCATTAATGTTCCAAATATTTTTCGATAAAATTGAAGTAAGTTCATATCTTTTCTACTTGGTAGTTTTTTCTGGGAGCATTGGAATTGCAAGTTCATCGACAATAATTGGTGCAATTATTTCTCGGGCAAATGTCAAAGGTGCTTTGTTTCCAATTCTTTCCTTGCCAATTCTAATCCCGATTCTTATGGTAGGTATCGAAGCGACGACACTTTCGATATTAGGGAAAAATTCGACGGTAATACTAAACGATATTGCATTAATTTTGGCATACTCGGGTTTGTTGGTTGTTATTTCCTCTCTTGTTTTTGAATTTGTTTGGCGGGATTAAGTATTATATTTTATTTAAATTTTAAATTTGTAGTTTTTATTTTTAATAAATCCTTGAAAACGCAATGAGAAAGTGGCGGATTGAAGATTCTTATGAAATTTATAACATCAAGGGATGGGGGCAGAACTATTTTGGTATCAATGAGAAAGGGCATATAGTTGTCCAGCCATCCAAAAATGGTGTGCAAATAGATTTGAAAGAATTAATAGACGAACTCGTATTGCGAGATGTATCGTTGCCAATATTGGTTCGGTTTCCCGATATACTCGACGATAGAATCGAAACTATAACGCGGTGCTTCAAAGATGCTTCGGAAGAATACGGATTCAAAGGTCACTATTATAATATTTACCCTATAAAAGTAAATCAAGTTCGCCCAGTTGTCGAAGAGATAATGCGTTATGGCAAGAAATACAATATTGGATTGGAAGCCGGCTCGAAACCTGAACTTCACGTTGTGCTTGCTGTTGCGAATAACCCGGAGACTTTAATTATATGTAATGGCTATAAAGACGAAAACTTTATTGAACTTGCACTTCTTGCCCAAAAAATGGGTAAAAAAATTTTTGTAGTTGTTGAAAAACTTTCAGAATTAAGACTACTTATCAGCATTGCTAAAAG
>CAZPSM010000023.1:0-19429 GCA_964589125.1 uncultured Hyphomicrobiales bacterium
GCGTAGCGAAGTGAAGAATCTCTTCCACCACCGTTTCTTTTAGATTCTTCGTCCCATCCCGTCTCGTAGGACGGGATGGCACTCAGAATGACATTGCCTTGTCTGTGTCATTCTGAACAAAACCCCTCGAAATTCAAATAAAGAGACCTCCCATTCTAAATTATAACGTAGGATTTCCAGTATATGCATTCATCCGATTTATCAATCCATAATAACCTACACTTTAAGATTACAGAACTTGTTTTTACACTTATCGCAAAAAGTGTTAATTTGTAATTTTTTATTCCTTTTAAGTTGTATTTTTTAAATGGTAATTGTATGAGCATACTTGTTAATCGCAAAACTAAGGCTATCGTTCAAGGAATTACTGGTAGCGAAGGAACTTTCCACACTGCCCAGATGATTGATTACGGGACAAAAATCGTTGGCGGTGTAACACCCGGGAAGGGAGGCATAAAGTATAAAGGTAGCGAACAATTCCCTTTCTCGAAAGAAGTTCCGGTATTTAATTCTGTTCGCGAAGCAGTCGAAGCAACAAAACCCGACGCAACTGTCATCTTTGTCCCTCCGCCACTTGCTGCCGATGCAATACTCGAAGCAATCGAATCGGAAATCAAATTGATTGTAACGATTACAGAAGGTATTCCCACCAACGATATGGTAAAGGCTTATTCAGCCTTGAAATCCTCGAAAAGCCGAATGATTGGACCTAATTGCCCGGGAATTATTACCCCGGAAGAATGTAAGTTAGGCATTATCCCAGGTTATATCCATCGGAAAGGAACTGTTGGGGTTGTTTCCCGAAGCGGAACTTTAACCTACGAGGCAGTAAAACAAATAACCGATGTTGGGCTTGGCGAAAGCACTTGTATTGGAATTGGGGGCGACCCAATCATAGGGACAAATTTTGTCGATGTTATTGAACTATTCAACAAAGACCCAAAAACAGAAATAATTATGATGATTGGTGAAATCGGTGGAACTGCCGAAGAGGAAGCGGCCGATTATATCAAAAAATACGTTCACAAACCGGTTGTGGCTTTTATTGCTGGGCGAACCGCGCCACCGGGGCGCCGTATGGGACATGCTGGTGCTATAATTGCCGGGGGCAAAGGAACTGCAAAAGAAAAAATTACTGCTCTCGAAGAGGCAGGGGTAACAGTCGTCGAATCCCCAGCCGAAATAGGAACAACGGTCCTCGGGGTATATAAGAAAAAGATTGCGAAAAGAAAAAAATAATTCAAATTCTTGTCAAGTAAATTAAGAAGGAGTTCAAATGGTTCAAAAAACATTAGCAATAATCAAACCGGACGCGGTTCGGCAAAATGTTATTGGCGAAATCATAGCACGTATCGAAAAAAGTGGTTTCAAGATTCTTGGACTAAAGTACATCCATTTGACAGAACAACAAGCAAAGGCTTTCTATGAAGTTCACAAAGAAAGACCTTTCTATTCGGATTTGGTTAAGTATATGACAAGCGGGCCTATTGTTCCAATTGCACTGGAAAAAGAAAATGCTATCGAAGATTTCCGTAAATTAATTGGTGCAACCGACCCACAAAAAGCCGAAGAAGGAACAATAAGAAAGTTATACGGAACAAATATTGAACAGAATGCAATCCATGGCTCCGATTCTGTGGAAAATGGAGAACGGGAAGTCCAATTCTTTTTCCCGCTAAGCGACATTGTTAATGTAAAGTGATACTTTTTCGATTTTTATGTGTTATTTATATTTTGAAACTGTGCAATTTTTGAAATGTTTGAAAAATACCAAACGCGAAGCCGAAACCTAATAGATGCAAATCCTTATTGGGATTATGTAATCGAAGAATATGTTATGCCGAACAATAAGGTCGGGAAATACTATTATGCTCATACTCTTGGTTCAACAATTGTAATTCCAAAAATCGACGAGGAGCATTTTGTGTTAACTATTCAATATAGATATCTAAATAAAAATTTCAGCATTGAATTCCCCGGAGGAGGTTTGCGTAGAGGTTTAACTCCCGAAGAAAATGCACTCGAAGAATTGCTACAAGAAACAGGCTATCGAGCTAATAAATTGGAACTACTTGGCAAATTTAATCCTTGCAATGGATTGACCGACGAAATATGCTTCGTTTATCTTGCCGAAGAACTTGCCGAAGGCGAGCAAAAACCAGACGAAAGCGAGGAGATAAGAAAAATCATTTTGAATAGAAAAGCAATTAGTGAAAAAATAAAAACAGGTGAAATATGGGATGGAATGACTTTAGCAAGTTTTTCAATTTACTTGCATTTATTCTAATTTTAGGCGTATCGAGTTCGCTTGCTCAAAGTGGGTCTGCTAAAAAAAGTGGGGAAGGCAATAACACACTGCCTCCCTCCTATATCTTGAAGGGTAACTTTCGGCCCACTGTTTATTATAGTTACGTTCTTTCGGATACTACAATTGTAACACGTTTGTATGCCGATAGCAGTTCTCGAAATTTCACAAGAATTGTGAAATACTTTTTGACTATTAACCAACCCGATTCACCAGAAAAAGGTTTTTCGAAAGTCGATGTGAACGTCGATTCAATTCATTATGAGTTCACAGAAGGCGATAAAACCTATAAATTTAGTTCATTGGATAACTTCGACCCTAAAATATTTTATTTCGATGATTTTAAAACTATTAGTATACCGATGAGTAAAGAATTTACTCTTGTTTATTCACCCTACGGGGAAGTCGCGAAAATCGAAGGAGAACGCCTCGATTATTTTCGAGATTATATTAAAAATACACTTAAAGAATCGAACGATAGCATATTAATTTATAACTGGACAGATGGATTAAGCGATGAACGTTTGAAATCGCTCGGAGATGTCTTCAAGTTAATTTATCCCAGTAACCCAATCTATCAAGATTCTTTGTGGAAATCTCCTTTCTTTATTCAACTCGAAGGCTTGAATTTTATCGATACTGTAAATGTAAAACTGGTCGGCTCCGATAGTAAAAATTATGTTCTGGAAGGAAATTTTCGAACCCCGCTTCTTTTACCTAAAAAAGTTAAATTCTATGGATTGAATAATCTCACATGGAATATTCAGTTGAACTACACAAGAGGGAACTTCGTGCAGAAACTAACCCCAGCGGGTGCTGTTCAGGATTTCGTTATTAATTTTGATTTTTCGATTATTGCTGGAACAAACCAGAAGATATTCGAACAAACAACCCACAAGAGAATGCACTGGGAGTTGCTGAGATAGTATTAAAATGCACAATGGGTTTCTTGATAAAAAATATATTGGCTTATTAAATCCAGGTCGTTTAAAAGTATGCTGTTATTAACTCAACTCACTCGACAGTGGTTTTTTCGCTATACCGCTTTTTCTTTAATTCGGGTGCTTCCTTCTTTCGGTCAATCAAATGCATAATCGCAAGAAGAGGGTGGTGAAAAAGCATTTTGGGACCTGAATATCGCATTACTTTTTTAACCTCCTCTCGCTCATTCTTTCTATAACAATGAATAGGACATTTGTTGCAAGCAGGTTTTTCGATACCGTATGGACAATTGTCTAAACGCGAAAAGGCATAATCTAAAAGGTTTTTGCAATGTTCGCAAAGGGAATCATTTGACCGATGATTATCGCTGCAATATAATTGCATCATTTTATGGATAGTAACCTTTTCGCGATAAATTCTCGAACTAAAAATTTTAAACATATTGTTCTTTCATAAATTAATTTGCAAAGTTTTCATAAATTTTTGTCCCAAAAAAACAAATTTAAAAAAATTTTTTCCCCCCAAAAAAATAAAAAAGTTTCATAAATTAATGTCCCAAAAATAGGGGGGAGCGGAATGTTATTCAAAGAATTCGGGTGGTTGAATTGTGATTAAAATCTTATTGTTAGGTAAAAAAATGCCAACAACCTGAACGAATCCCACCGAACCCGGGTTGTCGGTAAGAATTCCATTAGAAGATAAAAAAGCGGGCGAACCGGAAGAACAACTGTGTTGATACGGAAAAACACCCTCCAAATAAACCCTCGCAAGGCTTCCCAATGAATATTCTTTGACAACAAAACCCAACGCAGGAATATTCTGGGTTGAGTCTGCCAACATCACCAGGTCATTAGAAAGCCCCACAAATCGATTTATAGGTATATTCATACCCGCCTCAACATCAATATAATTCATTTGTTTTTCAATGGAATATGGCGCCACAATTGTATTCCCCGCAGCTTTTCGCCGTAGATGTGGCAGCAACATGTTTTCTGTAATTGTATTAGCGGATATGTATGCTTTATAGGGCATTATTTTATTTTAAAAATAATTCAAAATCACACATTTCGTTGATAAAATCAAGAGTAGAACTTACCAAATACCAATCTTGGCGTTGCTCAGGCATAAACGGTAAAATGTTGGCAACAGGTAAAACAAATTTAGTGTCGAACTGCCACCACGGCCAACCAATGCCTCCACCTAATGAAAAATGTGTAAATTCATTATACCGCACACTTCCAGTAAGGCGAATGGGCGTATTTTTCCCAAAGATTTCAAGTGCGGTCTTGGCAGTGATTGCCGGAAGCCCCTGTTTCTGCTGTATCACTGCAAAATATTGATATACAGTATCATATTGTGGGTCTGGTGGAATTGGTGAAAAGGGAACATAATCAGCCGTCGTTTTACCACCACCAAGCGATAAAAAACACCAAGGATGCACTTTCGTTGCGTGTGTTGGTTCTGTATCGGGGAAATAATATATACCAAGACGATGTGGCCGATATGCAATCCAGCCATTTCCAACATCATTGGGTCGATATTTTACGCATACTGGGATATTGTTGAAATATATGGGTATTGTCCATTCACCCTCGTTGCGAGTTCCCGGAATAGTTGCCCGATAATTATCAATGTCCGAGATGTTATCTTGTGAAAGACTTTCATGGAGCGAGGCTGTGGCTGTTTTAATTCCCAAGCCAGATTCGTTATATATTTTGAGTTCAATCTTAGAGAACTTTTGGTGCGAAATATCCAAATATACAATTGTTTCGGCGCCTACATACCCATATATTTTAGCAAAAATTCCCAAATTTGGTAACCACTTTTGATAAAAAGACACCGCCCAATCCGAAAGAAAATCCCATAACGAATTGTTGTATGTTCGCTGTATACTTACATCATCAACTGGCTCCAACACACCTCCCACCGCTTGGTTATCTCGCAAAATTGTATGCAAATAATATAACTCGTTTATTTCGAGCTGACTGCCCAACCCCCCACTATCGTCTTCTAATTGTCGAAAAAAAGAACCGGCGGGGAGGAGTATTGGATTTACGCCAACCGAATTAACAATATTCCCTCCCCGTTGATATATAGTATTAAAGCACGTTTGAAAATCGCTGTGTGAAATTAGCTTGCTTTCAAATTCGGGCAGGGAAATACATGGGAGACCGCGTATTTTGGCTTCGATTATCATGTTCGCACTTCTAAGATAATTGCGCGTTTCCCACCATAAATGTTCTGCGCGCAACTGCGACAATATTGTATAAAAAATATCTTTTGCCCGTATTGTTATCTTTTTTTCTTCTAAATCATAACTGTATCCCAAATTGTCGAAATGGCACCATGTGCCAACATATCTATATTGTGGCTCCTCGTCGTCATGTTGAAAATCAATGTATAACTCAATATTCATGGGGCGATATATATATCCACCGGCTTCGTTGAGAATTTCGCCATATTCAATCGGGCAGATAAGATACCGCTGAAAAACCGAATATGGATGATCTAAAGGATAACCTTCTATATCTTTTATAAAAACATCTAATTCCATTATAGAAACCGACATACCTATAGGGAATTTGTCGTATTGTGCTGATATTTTTCGTAGAACCACACAACCGTGTGGTAAACGAATTAAACTACCATTACGCCCTGATAGTGTTGGGGGGGCTATCTTCAGCATATATTTCCAGCGAGTAAATTTCCCTGTCCATTCTGTTTGCCACACATAATCAGCCATTTCGTTCCACCTTTGCCATTATCGTTATAAATTTAACCCCATTATCATAATCATCTTCTATGGTGGCATACATTGCAATCTTAAGACATTCCCCCTCAGCATGTATCGAAAACTTCGGGGAAAAATCATACGTCCCACGATATAAATATATGTTTTTATATCCTTGAATTTGAAATATTGTTTGCAGAATGTCCATCTCTTCCGGAAAGCTTAATGGAACTATTTTTATTTCGAACCTCCGATATTTTCCCGGGGAGTGCCGAAACGCGCCACCAATTCTTTCTTCGGGCTCTTCAAAGTTCACCTCCGCCGGCGAAAGTCCCAAAACATTCAATTTATACCACCTCCCGTCGGTCATTGGGTCCGTTGTATCAAGGGCAGAAAGAGCAACGCACCCGTTGGTATTTGGTTCAATGTATGTATCAGTTCCCAATAACGCAATTGTCCAACTCATGTGCTTCTCATCTGTAAATATCGCTGATATTCGACTTTTTTCACTATATTTTTATCGTCCAAAGCCAACTTCACATCAACGTTTTGATATGTTTTGCGCGTATAATTTCCTTGTTTTATGGCTTCAAGGATTTGTGTAAGCAGGACTTTTTGTTGTTGTTGGTGTAATTTTAATTCTCTAATCTCTAGTGAAAATTCCGGCATTACAAAATATTCGTTTGTAGCAATAATTTGTGCGATATGAGTAAATCTGAGTATATCTTGTGAAAGCTTCTGTTGCATCTCCTTTCGTATCATGTCGTCTGTTAAAAACCGCTGAATTATTTCGTTGCGGGCATCCCGATTTTGAATAAAGAAATCAGTTGCATTTGCTTTGTGTTTATTTATGTGGATCAGCAAGGGCAAATTTTTCTTTGTAGACTGTGCATTCACAACATATTCACCAACACTAAGTCTGGCAATGTTGGAATCGCTAGATTCGGTTCCAATCCCCTTTACCAACCCCCCTTCTTTGTACGCTCCGATTGCCGCCTTTGCTACTTCAAGTGCCGAATATACCACCGCAATAGCACCAGTTGCAGCAGCAATGCCCCACGGACCTAACCAGGCCAAAAACGCACTATAAATTTGTGGTATATATGTTAAAATAGCCTGTTGTGTGGTTTTTAGTAGTGTTCCTAACAATCCTTTTCTAAATGCTTCACCAACCTCAACACCCGCCGCCAACATAGCGCCGAAAGCTGCAACCGATGCCCCAGCTGTTACCTCCGCAAACTTGGCAAGGTCTTCACCCATTCCCTTCCAATCTTTTCCAATTTTGGCAACAGCATTTCCCATAATCTCTTTTTGCCTTTCCCCCATATCCTGAATTATCTTTTCCGATGCTTTCACGGCGGCTAATTGTAAGTTTAAACCAGCTTTGGTCCATTTATCACTATTTTTAGCATCTTCTTCGCTTTTCTTTCGCCGCAAATCAGAAAGACGGGAAAGAAATTCCGCAGTAGTTATTTCCTGTTTCTTTAAAGAATCAAACAACCTTTTTTCTTCATCTTCATAGTTTGTTTGTTGGTATTCAGAGACATTTTTTATACGGGTTTCCAGGTCTGAAATTGTGCTCCGCACCGGGTCAAAATTTTCTGTTAAACTCTGGGCAAAAACTTTTGCGGCATCCTCAAGGGTATCTCTTAGGATATTAATTCCTTTGGTTGACTCGGATAAATATTTTTTTTCTGCTTCTTGGCGGGCGAAATAATATTTTTTCCAAGCAGCAAATTTTAACACCTCGTTTTCCTTGGTCTTCGCCAATTCTTCTTTCAGCGTTCTTTCAAGCTCATCTAGTGTAATCATATATTCTATTTCTGCAATTTCGGTAGCACCTTGTTTTTTAAGCTCTGTTCGCAATTTAAGAGATTTTTCCTCGAGTTGCAATCTTTTTTTATCAATCTCTGATATCTGTTCTAAAATCCCGATTCCTTGTAACGGGTCCATTATCTCAACTTTTGCAAACTCTTTTTTTAGTTCTTCTATTTGCACGTGATATTGTTCAATAAGGTCAGTGAATATTTTCAATTTTTGTTCGGCATCGTCCGTATCAACACCGATACCCAATTCAAGTTTCCGCAAAGGCAATTCCCTTAGCTTGGCTTCTACCTCCGCGTTGAGTCCAATTAACTTTATTTGGAGTTTTTCAATATCTTTTTCTAATGTTTGTACAAAATCCCGCATTTTCGCTTTTCCCTCTTCGGTCTTAACATCCGAGAGAGCTTTTGTTGCTTCGTTTTTATATTTTTCATATAGTTCTATAGTTTGAAGTATTTCCTTTTGTTCATCAATTAACGTAGGAGCCAATCCTGCTTTGGTAAGAATGGCTTTTTGTTCCGCCACAGACCGCTCCAAATTATCTTTTTCCTCTTCTAATCTTTGTTTTAAATTTCTTAAAACCGTGTCGTTTTCCTGTATTTGCTTGATGGTATGTTCTTTTTTTGCTTTTGTAATATTTTCGAGGTGTTTGTACAGTGTATTAGCTTGCTCCTCGGTTAATTGTTGTGATTGTACGTTTATCTTTATCGCGTCCCGGATTTCTTTTTCGGTTTGTTGGCGAAGCTCATTTGAAAGAGTTTTATATTTTTTCCCAAACTCCCGGATCGTGGCTAAAATCGTAGCATATGCGTTGTTTTGTGTTTCCACTTTGGGTGGGGTTTCGGCTTTGGTCTTTTCTTGCCAGACCCCGATATATGCTTGTTTTTCTGCCTCAAGACTTGTTATTACCTTTTCAATTGCGTTGCTAATCGCCAAACGGCGAGAGGGGTCGAGCTCGCTAATATCTTGCAAATACTTATTAACTACTTCCAAATTTACACCCATCGCCTTTGCCCCTCTTTTAAGCATATCTTCGAAGCCCTTGGTTGTACCCATCGCTATATTACGTAGAAAATCTTTTATACGCTCAGCCTCCTCATCTGTTGCGGTCCTAAACTGTCCCATCCAATATCCCAAAACCTTCATTGTCTCTGAATATAACAGAGTAGGAGTCAACAAGGAAACATGTCTAAATTGTTCTGAAAATTTTTCCCACGCTACCTCTTTTTCTAATCCTAAAATAAGGGTGGTATGTTCCTTTGCTTGTTGCGAAAGGTTCGCCAATCGATTTGTAAGTTGATTTAATTGGCCATCCAATCTTCCAGATATTGAATGCAAGGTTTCGAGTGATGCAGAAAATTCACCCGCAGAGTTAGCTGTTTGAGGAAATTTTTCGGCAAGTTCGTTTTGTAGAGCCTTCAATCGCTCTTGTTCTTGCGCTGATAATTGAGATTTTTCGGCAAGACTGATGTATTCATCGACCAAAGATTTTTTTGCTGCAACGTTATCTCGAGTTATTTGTACCTGTTCTTTTTCCTTGTTGATAAGTTCACTCTGCGCCCTGGCTTGTTCGAGTGTCTCTTCGGTGGTCGTCGTCAAGGCATCCACCAGTTCACCCACCAAAGGTACAAGGGTTGTGATTGCAGCAATTGCAATTCCAAACGGATTTGATAAAACTGCTGCTTTCATTCCTTGAACAGCTTTGGTAGCAAGATTTGTTGCAGTGGTTACAACCCCAATTTGCTGAGCAGATGCCAACGCGGCGCTCCCAGCTTGTAAAAAGGCGCCACCCAATAATAATTTTGCTCCTTTCAAAGCCCCAACGGTTCCAATTAATGGCAAAATGATACCGTGGTATTTTGCAAAAGCATTAATAGCGGTTATAATTGGAGGAACAATGGTATTTATTGCGTCTTTTATTATGGGTAAAAGGGTCTGTCCAATTTCGATAAGCAGGTTCTCAATTATTGCTTTTAATTGATCAAATTGCATTGCAGTAGTACTGCTCATTTCTTCGAACGCAGATTGCGTGGTGCCCGTGGCTCTTCTCATTTGCGCAAGATTTTCGGTAAACCTGCCAACATCTTTAGAAAGCACATTAAACGCTTTCATAGCTTCTGTTGAACCAAAAGCGGTGAAAACATTTTGCCCGGTTTCTTGCAGAGCTGTTTTGATACGCTCTAAAGTTTTAGGCAGGCCCTCTTGCGCTAGGGTTTGTAATGAGACCCCTGCTTTTTGCAGTACGGGCGAAAGCTTTTCGGAGGGCGAAAGAAGTTCGTTAAGCAATGCGTTCAACGTCGTGGTTGCTTGCGCGGTGGGAATACCGTTGGCAGTCATCAAAGCAAGCGCAGCACCTACGTTTTCAAAAGAAAGACCGATGGATGCTGCTGTTGGTATTATTTGTGCCAAATATTGATTCAGCTCTGGAACCGTTGTTTTCCCAAGGTTTACAGTTTGAAATAAGATATCGCTATATTTCGAGGCTTCCTGCGCCGAGGCTCCATAAGCATTGAGTAGGGAAGAAAGGATGTTAACCGAGTTGCCAACCCCTTCCATTCCAGCAACGGACAATTTTAGCGCGGCTTCGGTAAAAGACTGAATACTTTCTTTGGCGGGGTCAATTCCCGCGGAGAGAGCATCATAAGTAGCTTGTTGAATTTTAGTAGCTGCAACAGGGTATTTAGAAGCCAACTCAGTAGCCATTTTGGCGTATTCGTTTGCAAGAGTTTTAGCTTCACCACCTAGAGTTTTAATACGAGCAGTCATAGTTTCAAGCTCTGTTGCGGGCTGAATAAGTTCTTTTACTCCAATAATGCCCCCAATACCTACCAACGGAGCCAATGTAGGACCAATGCTTCGGGCAAATTTTTGTAGCTTTTCCGAAAGCGTCGCCGGGTCTGCTTTTTTTAGTGCTTCTGCGAATTTTTCTGCCTCTTTTTTCGCTCGCAACAATTCTTCTCGAGCAGTCGCAAATTCCTTTGTTCCAGATTTTCCAACCGAGACCAAAGAAGCGACAACCTTACGTTGGGTCTCAACCGCATCGAATGCCGCTTTTTTCCCAGCATCAAAAGTTTGCACAAGACTATCGCGAATTGTTTTAGCCTGTTGAGAAACTTGTGTCTGGTCTAAATTTATTGGAATCTTTTGCGGCATTTCACCAACAATGGCTTTAATTTGCTCGAGCCTTTGTTGTGCGGAGGCAGAATCCACTTTTACCACAAATTCTATCATTCGACTAGCCATATATCTCTTTTGCCTCCGCAAGTTTTAATGCAAACAATTCCCAAACTTCGGCAGGATTATCTAATTCGTATAGCCGGCGAAACTCCTGAATATTTCCACCAGCAACCTTCCAGGCAAGGACACGCCCAATGTTGGCAGACTCATAGCCATCGGCATCAGCCAAAAGACTCACGGCGCTTATATTCTTTTTTGTCCCACTAGTTGCAAATACTGGCAACATTGTAATTTTCTCAATTTCCCAATCAATTCTTTGATTTTCCTGCTCGAAAAAACTCAAGCGCTTCATCAATTTGATGTAAATCCTGATCAGCCCAGAACTCTGATGTTTCGGGGGTAGAAATTAAATCAATCCAGAATTTGTCGAGTCCTTCAACACATAAAATCACCTTTAGATATCTAATCCGATATAAATCATTGAGTCGTTCGGCTTCTATATCTTGATGCAAAAGAATTTCAAAAGAATCTTTGGCTATCCTTTTTTTCTCTTCATATTTGGCATCAAGATTTTTTGCATCCTGAAGATGTTGGATTTTCATCTTTGCCAATTCATCTTTTATCCGCAAAGTGGGCGATTTGATATTTACTTCAACTTCTTTTTCGCTTGCTCTCAATTTAATTTTCATTTTTCTCCTTTTACACAATCCAAGTTTTGTTTATTCTTTGTTTTCCGAGATATTCTATATCTACATACCCGCTGTCGAGAATTTTTCTGTAACCATTGTACATACCGATACGTAAATAAATGCTAGTGGATGTCATACAGGCCACAATTTTCGACCCTTGCAAAGAATTTACGAATATCCCCGTTCCGTTTGCTCCAATGTCTATATATTTGTATTGGTCATCATCGGTGGCTATCTCAAGCGTCTTTTGTATTATATCCGGGACTTGGGTCCCGTTTGCATCAACTTCACGAACCTTCACAAAAACGTCTACTTGGTAAATTCCCGGTATTGGAACATTGAGCGTTTTTATAATTGGGTTGGTGGTAGTACTTTCGGCAGGAGATAAATCTATTCTTGCATTCCACTGGATACATTCGAACGATAAAAGCCGCCATTTCGAAATCGTTGCGTCAAATCGAAAATGAGCCATCCGAACTTTGTATAAATTACCAACATCGCCCGTTACGATTGGAAACGCTTTGCCGTCGAGCGACTGAGGAAGCGCGAAATTATCCGCAATTGCAAAATAAGAACCAAAAGTTGACTCAACAACAACCTCAACTCCGTGCCATAGTGCAATATCCCCAGCCGACTGACTAAAACGTCCAACCCCGACGATGCGTCCGTGGTTTCCAGAGATATAGGCTCCTGGTGGGTTCTGGTAAATCGATAGTTTCCGGTAATAATTTTTATAATTGATTGGGTTGATATTGTCGTCGCAAAGCAAATAATTAGCATCATCTTCGTAAGCAACTTCCGAGTTGGCTTGTATTTCTGGAAGTTCATAAACGTATGGTCGCCCAAATGCTACCCATTGCGAACCATCCCAATAGAACAATTGACCTGAATACAACACCAACCGCCCCCGATGCGCAATTCCCAATCCGGCGGGCAACGTGGTTACTTGCTCTATTGCGAATTGCTGTGATTTGCTATGCAGAAAATCCATAATCGTTCTTACTATTTTGCACATCCTATCCTACAACAACTACTCTAAACTGATTTGCAGTTGGAGCAACAGCGAAACGGACTGTTATAGAACTCGTATTCGTAACTTCGACATCTGTAAAAACCACATCGTATGGTGTCGAGTTCCTGTATATCGTTACCGATACATCTTGTGTTCCCAGGTTGTGTGTAATGGTGAAATTAGTAGTTGTGCCGTCTCCGATTGCAGTTGCATACTTCCCAACACACCCAAGATTTGCCCGCGCTTGTGCTGGGGTTGTAGCCCCTGTACCACCGTTAGCAACCGGTAACGTGCCCGTCACCTTTGTCGCAAGGTTTACTGCTGCGTTGGCAATCTTCGACTCTGTAATACCTCCGTCTTTTACCCGAAGTGTATCGGAAACTATTTCGAGCGTGGTGTTATCTACGTTTACGTCGAGCGTATTTCCAGTCTTTGAAAGCCCGTTTCCGGCTACAATCTGTCCGGCGCCGGAAAACTGAACCCAGGTAACAGCGGTGGTGCCAAGTGTACCGCCCGGGTCAACCGTGCATAACCACCCGGTATCTCCGTTTTGTGTTCCACTTTCGACCCAAACGAATGCCGAAACGAGTTCACTCCAAGTATCGCTGTCGGTAGCACGCGCCCACGCTCCGCTGGCTACCACATAGATTCCGTTTTGCGCAGCAGTGGTTTGGTCCTTCACCAATACCCTGTCCCCACTTGCCAAAGCGATTCCATCGATTGTCTGAGTACCAGAAAGAGTGATATTGGCAGTTGTTGCAACGCGAACAGATTGTTTGGCCTCAATCCCTTGCACCACGTTGTCTACATATTGTTTGTTTGCTGCATCGGTAGCGTTGACCGGGTCTGCAAGGTTTGTAATTTTCTTTGAGTTAAGAGACACGTCGGCGGTTGGTGCCGGAATTTGATTTAGCGTGGCGTTTCCGGGCATTGCGCGGGTACCATCGTTAATGGCCAAAGCGACAACTACACCGCTAGTAGTTTCGTTAATTAGCCCTTCGGCACCGCTTACCAATCCCGTTGTCTTTCGTTTGACGTCTGCCTGGATTTGTTTTGTAGTTGAATTGTACGTAAAATCAACAGAATTGGTATCTATAAATGCATTGCCAATGGTTTCGACGATTTGGTCGCTATTATATACTTCTATCCACGTGGTACCATTGTAGTATTTAAGTTTATTCGTTGTTGTGTCGTAATATATTTGCCCCGAAACCGGGCTCGCTGGAGGCGTTGCAAGTTTTTGCAGGACCAGGTTCAACGCCTGGTTTTTGTTTAAATCGATATTGTTTAAATAGTTTATAGCCATACTTCACTCCTTAATTGCATATTGCTCGTCCCGAAAATTCGGCCGTGAATTGAATTTCAATGCTATTGTCGTCGATGTATTTGATTTCGCCTTCGACTTTTGTTCCGGCCGAATCAATTACATCGACCGAAGGTTTTTTCCCAAGATTATGAACAACCGTCCACGTTCCTGCTGGAACATCCTGGTAATGCACATAATAAGCATCGGCGAGTCCTGGTTCCAGTTCGTCGGCTTTTATTTTTCCCATTGCATATTTGTGTGTAGCCGGGTCAAATTTTCTCACCAACTTGCTCATTTTGACCTCCCGAGTATATAGCCAAGCAAAACCCCGCCACCTATTTTCAGAGCATCCACATACCAACTGTTTTTTTGTTGCTCGTATTTCAGCAAAGGTTTTTCGATAACATTAATCATGCGAACTGTATCGGGTTGGAACCATATCCCAATTTCAAATTGGTTCGTTGGAAATTCATAACAAACTTTAATGTTTGCTTTTCTTATAGTTGTATCTATACAGGATGTCCAGCGCAAAGTATCCAAGACAAAAACCGTATCTGTTTTCTCTCGTAATATTGTTTTGGTTTTATATTTTATCTTCCCGGGTGATGAAATGAAAACAGGAATCTTGTGTAAAATTGTATCTCGGGAGATAGTTTCCACAATGCGAGGTGGTTTAAGGGAAGCCACCAATCCCCAAATTATCAGGAAAAAAATAACTGCCAAGTAAAAATAATCACGTAAATTCATTGTGTTACCGTAAAGTGTGTAATTCTAAAATATGCTAATGGTTCAATTTTTCTTATTTTTTGGTGCACGCCATTATTTGTATTGCCCTCAATAGTATGGAATGTTTGCCTATCTATTTGGGAAACTACAAAGCCTATGTGTCCAAAAATTGAATTACCTCGTTTCCAAATAATTAGAGAATGAGGAAATATTTTTTCCCCAATTAAAACTCGCCGTGCTGGAATACTTTTTCGTGTAATATATCGCTGGGCAAGCCCACCTCGTATGGATATTTTGTTCTTACTTTCGTCGAGGACGATCCATATAAAATAGGCACACCAATTTTGGCCTTTTCGCCATCCACGCTGAACCAGTTTTGTCACAAAAATACTATCGTTGAAATTGCGATTTGCAACTTCCCTGATATGAATATATTTATAGGCCACATCAACTGGCAAGGAAGGGGATAGCCAGAAGGCCGATAATAAGCATAGCCAATGCAATGTTTTGGTCCTCGATTATTTCGCGAATAAAATCTACTCCGGGATAAAATATCTTGTTAAGCCACATTAAAAACAAGAGAGCGGTAATCTCAAATATAAATATTACCGCCAATCTGGAAAATTCCGGGCTAAGCAATACAAGTGCAACAGCAATGGGCAACCCTATTATAACTGTGATAAAAAAGTGTTTCCAATCTATCTTTTTCATCTTTTATCTCTCATATTTTCTATAGTCTTTTCAAGCTTTTCTAAACTTACTGAATGTTGTTGCACTTGCGTTTTAATTACAGCCACATCTTCTTTTACCGTTACCCACATTGCAATTGTAGGAATTAATATTCCAAATGCCAAAAGAAGCAACTCGATTATCTTGTATATCTGATATTTTCCATTTTGCGTCATATTAACCCCGCATAGTTATAACTACGGCGCTTTTGTCAAATATTTTCTTATATATCCCTTATCTTTGGCAAGTGTCTCCCCAGCTGTAACATTTACAATTGTTGCGTCGAACATACCGGTTTCAATGCTTATGTTAGCCTTTGCCTTTGTACCCACAAACTCAAACGAAGGCTTGGTCCAGTCATCCGCTTTCGTTTCAAATGAACCGCTGGAGGCCTTAATGCTACCAATAGCAATAACTGTGAACACCTTGGTTGGAGCATCTGGATTATCATAATGCAAATAGCTTATAAGCAATATTGCTTCGCTGGTTGAACCACCTCCAAACTTATTACCATCTTCGCACTTCACCTCTGGCATCGCAGCCGACGAAGCCACCGCAACTTTATTCAAAAATCCCCAAAAATCTTCATCACACTGATATTGGTCAAAAGTTACCTGCACTGTTCCATCATCTTGAAAGGTTGGTTTCGAAGAACCTATTAATCCCAACAGCTTCAAGGCAGCATTAGCTTCGGTTGGAGTGGTTGCTTCGGTGTCGGTCAATCTATCATATACCTTATATGTTTGTGTTGCATCGTCAAACTTCAAACGATACAATACGCTTTTGTTTCGTCCGCCAAATGTTGCTTTTGCCATTTTTTTCTCCTCTTTTTATACTACAAAAAAATTATATTACAATACCTTGCAAATGGAAAAGAGATACAGAATCAAGTATGATATAATTCACGTCGAAATCTACAAGGGTGGTGTAATGTACTCCCACCAGTCCAAGGTCTTTTACTACAATTCCCACATTAGTTGCTGCTGAAACATTAGCTTTTTCACCAAATCTTACCGCATATACAGAAGTACAGCCGGTTCGGCTGTTGTATACTTCGTCATTTCCAATTACAAGCCCACCACGGTTGGCTTTATATCCTGCATCAACGATTGGAACGCCGTTGTAGCTCCAATTTGTAATTTTTTCCCCCAAAACATTCTCGGACGTAGCATAGGTTACATATTCACGCGCAATAGCACGTAGGCGTGTCATGGTTTTGTGATTCATGATTAAGCACGAGGGGCCGGAAACCACTCGCTGTGTAAGGTCGTCGAGCGCCTCAAGAAACTTTTGCACCTGCTTCTTTTCGGTAGTAGTATTTCCCAATGGTACGGTTCCATCGCCCGTTGGGTCAAAAACAATTAAATTGTTCGCTGGTACCAACGTCTTCAAGCCGGTTATATTATTGCCCGTTCCATCGCCATTGATAGTTTGGTCCACAAAATAGCGGGCAAGAGATTGAGCAAAAACACGCAGCTGTCGCGTTCTTTCTTTCGCTAGTTCTTCGGGTCCCGAGCGTCGCTCGTATGCAATATCTGTTTGAATTTTATCGCCCATAATTTTTAAGGCTATAGAGTCATATGTTGGTGTGGTAGTAACTGATGTGTAATCAGAATTGACGGCACGCATTTCTCCAGCATCCATCGGGTCGATGCCTCTGAGGGGAGTATCGCTATTGCCTAAAAAGGTGTAAAACTCTACAAAATCAAGTAACGGCGAAGCCCCCCTCATTTCGTTCAACACGAGTTGCCGCAATGTAGCGTTTTCTCCACTAATTTGTCCATCGCTTGCTGGAAGTTCCCATAATTTCATTTTGTCCTCCTAAGTATTTAAAATATGTGATTGGAAAATTTTAGTAACACCTTGAACGATGTCTTGATGTGTTGTTTTGTCTTTGGGGATTGACGGAATTGATATGTTTTTTGCATCTTTTTGCACAATGGGTGGTATTTTGGAAAGAACAATTTTGGCATTATCAAAGTCTCTTTCTAACATTTGTTGCCAAAATTTTATCTCTTCATCGTTGTTTGCGGGGATTTTAGCTTCCTGAACCGCTTTTTTGATTTCTTCTTCAACAAGCCGCTTCTTTTCTTTTTTTTGTTGTTCTTCTAAGGCTCGCAAAGATTGTTCACGTGCGAGTTTTTCCTCACCCAGGGCCTTTTTGAGCGCATCAATCTCGGCAAAAAGGGCGGTAAATCCGGAAGGAATTGAGGTATCCATAATATCGGTGTTGTTGGAGGTTATATGGTGGTCGTCAGAACCGCCCAATGCTTTTGCCGAGAAAGTTTTTAGTTCTGTTTCGAGTTTTTCCCGCAGTTTTTCAACGCGAGTATCATCAGCGTCGTCTCCAAAAATTTCCTTGAACCAGCTTTTAATGTTTTTTAAAAATTCCATTATTAACCTTTTAAAAATTTTTCATATTTCACATTTGCAATATATAAAATTTTTTTATATTTTTTCGTATTTTTGTATTGAGTATAAAAATTTTTTGGATATATGTTTACCGTTGATGAAATAAAAAAATTCTTAGCAACTTATCAAAAGGAATTTTATGAATCGACTCAGGGGGCACTGGAATCTGCAATTGCTTCGGCAGAAGAGATAATCAAAACCGAAGCAGGAATAGAAAACGGAAACTTAGGCGGATGGGCGTTGTTACCGGTGGCTTGGGTTGTAGGATATATAGCCGACCAGCAAATATCTGGAATAACAGAAGAGCAACGCCAGAAAAGCGAAAGCAATTATGAAAAAGCTATACAGCAAGCTAGGGCCAAAAAAGTTGTGCTTGCAATGGGAAAAATACAAACAATAGATGGGGTGTGGGTGTGACGTTGCGAGAGGTGGAATCTCAAATTGTCGATTTCTTGCGTAACAACTTGAATATTCCCTCCAAACAAATACAACCCGGCGAATATGGAAAAACCCCTCAACTTACGCCCGCTGTGCTTGTTTTTGCTACGCCAGATAAATTTGAGGTCATAGAAAACGGAGCAGCAAAAGGACAAGGAACATGTGATATATTTTGCTGTGTTACAAAAACCAATTTGGTCGAAGCGAAACATGAATCGATTGAACTGGCAGAGAAAGTTGCAATATTGCTCTGCTCTTTTCCCAACCTGGTTTTTCGCACACTCGAGTTTGAAGCTGTTTATACCGATATAGCGGTAACCCGCGTAGAATATATGTTTTACTATTCGGTAACAGAATGAGAAATCACGCATTACGTCCAGAAGTTCAGCGCCGCATATTTTTGTTTTTCCTGCGAAACCCTAATATGGCCATGACAGAAATTGCAGCTAAGTTTCGTGTTACGTATAATCAAGTATTGTATTCTATCCAAAAGGGAAAACGAGGGGGTTTTGGACAACCGGCCCCTTCTATGTATCGTACTCGAAAGGTGCGACTTGAAGATATTGAAACAAAAAGCGAAAAAGAATTGATTGAAGATATTTATTTAGACTGCATAAAAGAACTTCACATAGAGAGTCAATTATCCCCATCTACTAAAATTCCTTTACTTGAGAAACTTGCAAATATCAAAAAAATTATTCAACATACTACGCTGGAAAACCACTTAAAGCGCGCCGACGCAGAAATAATAGCTCGGATTATTCGACGTTACGAACCCGAAGCAACGAACGAAGATGTTATCCGTATCTATCGCGAGGAATACGAAAAATGGCAGGTTTTGGATTAATCCCAACGGTAATGGAGCAATATGCTCACACAATAGAAGAAGCTAAACGCTTTCAACCTGTTTCCCCCTTTCCATCTACACAAATGAACGAGATAGATAAAAAGAAGCGGAAAGAAAAAGCAAAAAAAGATTTTTGGGCTTTCCATAAAATATACTTTCCACCAAAAGTCTTTTCTGGGGGGTACTTTTCACCTTGTCAAATGCATTACGATATGGTATTATATGCTACAACACCTGGGGTTAATATTGTATTGGGCCCCCGCGACCACGGTAAGACGGCTACCGCAAAAC
>CAZPSM010000023.1:19439-21752 GCA_964589125.1 uncultured Hyphomicrobiales bacterium
TGCTTGTTTGGTTGCTCTTAACTGGACGCATTCATATCGCTGGCGTATATTGTGAAACTCTACACAAAGCCAATAATCTGCTCCGCGATGTTGCTTCGTTAATTGCCGATAATCCGCGCATACTATACGACTATGAGCCCACTTTTCACGAAATCAATACCGACCAGTTTGAGTTTTCGCTCGCAGGGGAGTCGAAAAAAAGATACTGTGCCGCGTTTTCCGAAGGGCGCTCAGTCCGTGGATATACCAGGGTATTTGCTCGACCCCAATTTCTTTTGGGCGACGACATCGAAACACTCGATAGTCCAATGGGCGAAACCTCTATACAGTGGCGTCTTTCCAAGATTGCCGAATCATACAAATCATTAACAAGCGACGGCGTTTTTCTTGTTTTGGGCAACGATTTTAGCGAAAAATGCGCTCTACATCGCTTGCGACTAGAAGCCGAAGAGGGTTTGTTGCCCAATCGCTGGCGCGTACATATATATCCCGCTTGGACCGAAGATGGACCTTTGTGGGGTGCTCGATATCCCGCCAAAAACATATCTGAACTAAAAGAAATGATTGGGGTTCGTGATGAATCTGACTGGCAAGGCAACTTCCAGCAGAATCCCATCCCTCCCGATGGTTTTATCTTTCCCCGACTTGACCCTCTTCCTACGTGGAACGAGATACCACCGGATGCTCGCGGAATAATCTACTGCGACCCCAATTTATCTTTAAAAGATAAAGGAGATACCACCGCAATTGTTTCGTTGTTATATTCTCCCACTACCGATAAATTCTATCTTTCAGATTTTATATGCCGCAGCTTCCGCGATTCCAACATATTGCTCGATAGTCTTTTTTCCATGAAAACCATCGACCATAGAGCTATTGGCTTTGATGGAAATGTATCCCAAGAAAGCACGTGGACAATGCATGTTCGTAATTGGTGTAAAATCCATAATATACCATTTCCCAGAATCGAGTATAGACGGTATCGTGTGGACGAACTGGCCAAAAACATTCAGGGCACATGGAACGAATGTCGTATTTTGCTTCCTCCTTGGATTACTAAAACCAAAGAAGGTAAAACTTTCTTAGCTCAATTATTTGCATTTACTGGAAAATCTAGTAATCATAAAGATGATGCACCAGACGCCCTGATTTGTGCATACGAATTTATTCACGAACGCAAACTTGGTAGCGGAACTAAAATGTTTATTCCAAAAGTTGTTAAAGATTTTTTTAATTTCTAGGTTTTTTGTATGTATATCTATCCCATTTTACAACAAAAAATATATCCAGACCCCCATGAACTTTTACAATTATGGGCAAACGCCGATCGGGATGATCCAAAAGAACGGGATGCAAGACCGCTTTTCTCGGTTTTCCATCGTGCCGTAGAAATTAATTCTCGGCTCTCGGGGCATATATTGGTTAGAAATACTGCTATATCCTCATTTGGTTGGGAAATCGTTCCTACAGAACTTTCCGATAGTAAACAGGCTTCTTCCACACAAAGTCGGCTGAGAAAAAGTATCAAACAATTGCTTCACAAACACGCAGAAGCCCATATCTTTGGACATCGAGCTTTTACTATTACCTGGAATCTTGTTAATGGCTCATATATTCCCATATTACAACAAATTCCGTGGTGGGAACTCGATTATGGAAATAATATGCTATGGCGATGGGTTTCAGATAAAGAAAAAATTCCACTCGAAGAATCTAATTCGCTTCTTCTTGATATTACAAAAACCGAAAACCCACAAGGTGGCAAAATGCGCAGCATTATAATTTCGGAATTGTTGCGTTTTGAAGCCTTAAAAGAACAAGCGAACTTCATTAAAAAGCTTAAAGGCATTTTGCAAATTATCGACAAGGGAACTTCTGAGGCTAATAAAAGTGCCGCAGAAACAGCGGCAAAACAAGCAATACGCGAAAACTTTCTTATTACCGATGACTTAATCGAATTTAAACTGAATCAGGTTGCGTCTTTCAACAATGGTAGTGCTTTTAGAGAAGCAATAGAGCTACTGAACGCCGATATTGCTATTGCGGTTTTGGGACAAGCCAACACAAGTGAGTTGCCACACTACTCTGGAAGCCGCGCAGCATTACAGATTATGAGAATGCTTTCCGCAGATATTCACTATAATGATATGAATCATATCGAAGATTTGGTGCAACAACTTGTAAATTATGATTTCCAAATTAATTACGACCGAAACACCATAGAAGCACCGTGGCGATTTCGATTAAAAATAGAGGAGGAACAAGATATTGAAACCAATGCCATAGCAATTGCACATATGCTCAATACCGGTT
>CAZPSM010000023.1:21773-26060 GCA_964589125.1 uncultured Hyphomicrobiales bacterium
GGTTTGCCCTTCCTACGAAGCGAACTGTATACTAAACTCGGCATGACGGTTCCACCCCCAGGTGCAGATGTTTACCAAATCCAAACCTAACGGCATGGATGAAATGCATGAAATAGGTTATTTCGTTGTTCGGGCGATATTGTCGCAAATTGAACAGGGTAGAGACATCGAGGGGAAACTGTTTTCTTATTCCACTAAAACCTTCTGGCGTCCATATTCCAAGAAATATGCAGAAAAACTCAAAAAAGCTCACGAAAAATTTTTGATTATCCAAGGCGCTAATAAGAAAAAGGGTATGCTTGTTATGGGCGGAATGGCTGCGATTCGTAAGGCATTTGCGCGCTCTACCACCGGTGACTTCTTAAATTTTACTGGACAAATGTTGACTTCTCTGGATGTAATTTCTCTTACGGCCCAGCAAGTTGTAATTGGTTTTCGTAGCCAAGTTGCGGCCGAAAAAGCATTCTGGCTCAACATTTCCGGCGCTGGTCGATCAAGAAAAGTTTGGAAATTTTTTGGCCTTACAAAGGAAAACGAAGAAAAGTTGCGTTCTCTAATCGAAACTCGCTTTGCCCAACTTATTAAAATCCAAATAGGTTAAAACTTTTTTATTTTTTGGGGGGAAAAAATTTTTTTAAATTTGTTTTTTTGGGACAAAAATTTATGAAAACTTTGCAAATTAATTTATGAAAGAACAATATTTTAAATTTTAAATATGATATGCTTACAGATGAATTAATAAATAAATTTATAAAAGAAGAAAAAACAATAACGGAACCCCCTAAAAGAGATTTCAAAGAAGAAAATCAGCATCTCAGGAATGACTTTCAGTTAACTTCATCTGATGGGGCGAGAAGGTATTCTGTTTTTATTAGAAAGCACATTCAATTTTTGGAAAATTTTTCTATAGGGCTAGTTTTTCACTCTGAGGAAGGAACAAGCTATAATCTTTTTAGATGTAACGGTAACCACGGTGAAGTGGTTGTTGATATTCTAAGTCCAATACCTCATTTTGGCTATCATACTCATAGAATAACAGCGAATCTTCTTGAAAATAATATTAATGAACCGAAACAGAGCGAGTTAACAAAAGAGTATGCTTCTTATGAACAAGCTATTAATTATTTTTGTAGATATGTAAATATTAAAAATGCTGATAAATATTTCCCAAACATAAATCAACCGAATTTATTTGAATAACTAATATGTTGATACAAGATTACATAAATAGTTTGAAAGAACAGTTTAATAATTTCTTTTACCTTAAAGAAAAAAGAGAAAACATCCTCCAAGTATATGCTCCACTATATCACTCTGATGGTGATATGATGGATATTTTTCTTAATGAAATTCCGGATAGTGGACTTGTAAGAATATGTGATTATGGATTAACTTTGATGCGGTTGTCATATTCTTTTGATATAGATACTCCCAACAAAGAAAAAATATTTAACAAAATTCTTGCAGAAAATTCTATTCACAATGATAATGGGAATTTATTTATAGATGTTAAACCAGAGTATATTTATCACGGACTTATGCAATTTGCACAAGCTGTAAGTAAAATAACTAATATGAGGTTATATAAAAGAGAAGTTATACACAGCTTATTCTTTGAAATGCTGGATGAATACATAATGACTAATCTGAGAAAGTATAATCCACAAAAGAAATTTTATCCTATTCCTGACCACGAAGAATATGAAGTAGATTATTGTTTTAATCATCGTAGAAGACCAATATATTTGTTCGGAGTGAACAATGCTGCTAATGCACGCCTTACAACCATAAGCTGTCAGAAATTTATAGCAGAAAAATTGAATTTTAGAAGTCTTGTAATTTTAGAAAGCCTTGATGTAATCGGTAAAAAAGATCAAGCAAGATTAATGTCTGCTGCTGATAAACAGTTCCCTTCACTTGAAGATTTTCAAAAACACGCTGAAGAATATATTGAAAGAGAGAGCCAGCAAAATTAGGTTTCCTCGTTCCGATTTCTATTCTCAAAAGGCTTATATGAAAACCACAAAAATCGAATGCTGAAACAAGTTTTAGTGGAATATATTGGGTAATTGTTGATGATGAATCTGAAAAAGAGCAAGATAATAAAAAAAGAATGGGTAGAAAAAATATTGTTGATTCATAAAATATTCTAATGGCGGGAACGGAGGTAAATTCTTACGAATAAAGCAATTGGGGATTTTGGTTTGTCGAGCGATTTCATAAATTAATGTCCCAAAAAATCTAATAATCAAATAGGGTGTAAATAGCGAAAGAGTTGTATGGAAGCAGTATTCAGCTTTGTTTGTTTCGCAAGAAGAAAGCAAGAGTCAAAAAGAGGTCAGAAAAATTTTTGCCTTTCCAAGGAGATTTATTTAACTTCTTTTATAATATATGTGACAATGCCAACAATGTTGATTGTATCTGTTAGTGGTATATGTGGATATTTTTCGTTGGCAGACTCCAAACTGCTATCAGAAAGACGTTTCACGGTAATACCCGACCCCTCGCGGGCCAGAACGATATTACCAATCCTTCGTTCCGATAATGTATCTATTATTAAAATGTCGCCACTGAAAATTCCAACCCCCTCCATACTGGAACCACTGATTTGAACAGCAACGATACCCGGCCGAAATAGGAAAGAAACGTCCAAATGGTCGTTTAAATCCTCAAATACGGGAGCAAAGTGGCCGGCACTTGCACCATAAATTATTGGTGGTCCTTGTGGAATTACTTTCCCCCGCACGTCTTCCCCAAACGGTGTTCGTCTCTGTTGATATGTTAGTAAATATTTGTTGATATCAACCCCCGCTTTTTCAAGTTTTTCGAAAAATTTTCGTCCAGGATTGGCTTTCCCATAAAAGTAAGAAGCTAAATAATTCGATTTAACACCCATCGCCGAAGCCATTTTCGATAGATTGCCATCAAATTCTATTTGAAGTATTTTATATAAAAATTTTTTATAATCAATCATTTTCAAAAAATTTTTCAAATTTTTATAAAAAATATTTGCATATATAAAAAATTTTTATTATTTTTGTAGTGGTCGTTGTGAAAATTTTGCGAAAAAACTATGAAAATTAAAGAAAAGATATTGCGAAAAGCCCCATACAGAGGCGTTATCAGCGAAATCGCCAAAGAATTACACACCACACCCTCCAACGTTCATTATAAAATTTACAAAAGCAAAAATACAAAAATTTTAGAAATATTGTTACAAAAAATTTTTACACGTAAAAAACTTATTCGGAAAATAAATGAGTCTCTCTGAAATTTTTTCGAAAGAAGAGGTATCGCACTTGCTGGACATAAGTCCACGCAATTTGTATAGGTTAATAAAAAAATATAACCTTGAACAATATTTAATATATATTCCGAGTGGAAGAGGACGCCCAAATGTATATTTCTCAAGCCACTTATTAGATATTATTGTTCCTATGAAAAAAAGTGGTAGAATCGTACGGGCGGATAAGGGAAAATCCCGCCAAATTCCTACCGATCTCGAGTTAAAACTTGTCGCTCAGATTAAGGCAGAGTACCTTGCTCAAGCAAGAAAGGACGCCCTGTTTGCAACTTGTGAAAAGGTTGTTGCGGCGAATTGGGATGCGATTGCTCCACACACCACATTAGGAATCGCCTCGTTTGCCCGTTCCTTTTACCAAAACCGATTGAAACGACGAGACGAAAGATTTACAGGATATTATTGGCAAGAGCAGTGGGGAATTTTATGGGATAGAGTAAATCGTTTAAACAAATTTCACGCCCAGTTACCTCATAACCGCTGGGACCACGGCATGTTGTTGTGGTCAGAAAATATAATTGGAGAAGGACGGGGAGCAAACTTGCTCTGGGTTGTCGATGGTTCACAATTCAACGTTTGGGTTCGAACAAACGGAGGCGTAAAACTAATTCGTTATCTTGTTATAAAAGATTATGTAACAAATATGCCTTTATATATACGCTTTTTACAAAAAGGCGAAACACTTGACGAGGTTTCAGAGGTTATCTATAATGCTGCAAAAATTTATGGACCCCCTGAGTGGGGAATAATGCTGGACAATTCGCGAACATTCCGCAGTCGGGAATTCCAACAATTCGTCACATCTTTTTATAACGAGGCAGAGCTGCAAGAGATTGCTAAAAATCGTTTGCGAACAGAAATTTTTCAAGGACAAACAACGCCATATATATATCCTTTGCCAAAAATCCCTCGTTATCCGGTAAAAGCTGGTATGGAACGTTATTTTTATGAATTGGAAAGTTTTGCATCCCAAAAATACCCCCTTT
>CAZPSM010000023.1:26096-30371 GCA_964589125.1 uncultured Hyphomicrobiales bacterium
AAATACCCAAACATCCCATGAATTGGGAACGGTCCCAACAACTGCATTACAAAATGCACCCGAATTGACAAATGTGTGGGAAGATTTCCTAAATTGGGTCTATGATTATTTTGTGCAAAAGTCTAACAAAAGCCTTTTATGGTTTCAAAAGCTTACTGGAAAGCGTAATACCATTTTAGACGCTTGGTTGTATTTTGGGGGTAAATTTGAACAAAGAAAGGTTTCCTTGCCAGTTGTTCGTTGTTTGCCCGAACAAGCCGAAGCTTATGCTCGGTTTGCTTCGACCCCCGCAAATCATCGCCATTATGTTACCTGTAACATTGGTTCTGTGATTGTGCGGCACGAGAAAGAAACCTATAATTTTGTTGACGAGATATTTTCTCTTCAACTTACTGGGCGCAAAATTGTTGTAGTTGTTGATAAAAATACGCGCGAAGGTTATGTCTTTATACCAACGGCAAACCCTAACGAATTTCTATTTTTAAAGAAGGTGCGAGACCACACAATTCGCTCTTCGTGCGATTTGGAATTACGCACACATACCAATACCACCAGAAAAAATATTATGCGGGAAATTAACGCCCAAACCATTGAAGCCCAGAAAACACAAAAACAATTACAAAAACATCTGCCCAAGAACCAAGAAATACCCACACACACTCGAAACAATCTGTGTTTAATAAAATCGGGGGATTTTGACCCTGAGGTTTTTTAATGTTTTAATGGAGGTTTATATGGAAAACAAACAGAACAATCACAATGCCCTTGCAAAGGGTATAAGCGTTGATGACCTTCCCCTTTCGCCGCGCCAAAGAAGCATTCTACGCGAAGCCCAAAACACAATGCTGGTTTTAACAAGTCGAATCGAAGCCAATTCGCGCATCATTATGAAGCTAAAAGAGGAACTGCGAACCAACCCGACTCGCATCCAGCTCAAAGAAGCTCAACGGCAGGTCAAGCGTTGGCAAAATATTCTTCGCGATGCAACCAACCGTTTCAATGGCATGATGGAAGTATATCTTTCTGACGTTCCTGGAGAAACGTTAGCCGAAAAATACGATAACCTCGAAAAACAGCTGGAGAAAGGAGAAAACCGATGAGCAAGCTTGCAAAACTACGAAAAGAGCTATATCTTACTGCTATGCGGGGACTTCCCGAAACAATGCAAAAGGATGGTGAGGCGGTTCGCACTCGTCGCGACTATATTACATACGAACTATTTGGGTCTTCGTACCAAGACTTGAATGTTAGGCAGTTGCAAATAGTTATCGATTATCTTCGCAGGCAAAATGGCGAACAATTTAAATATCTCACCGGTAATATTCGAAAACGAGAATATGCGACCCCATCGCAGATTGCTTTGCTTAGATTTTATCAAATTCACGTGGGTTTTGTATATTGTAATTTTGCTGATTCCAAAATTTTCGACGAGGAATTAAAAAGTGTTTTTCGAATCCAAGATGTTTCCCAACGTTATTATGAACGCTTCAAATTGGGATTAAAGGTGCCATCAAACATTTTAGCGTATATGTATTCTTCGTGGATTAATCCAACATCACACCGGTTTCTACGGGAGGGTGGCTTTCGACGAAAAAACAAAAACCCAGAGCGTTTATATTATGAGTTTTTAACCCAAAAAGAAGCGGATTATCTTATATCAAGGTTTCAACAAATATATGACCAAGCACTTTTGCGACATGGTGTTTTTAGTAATTAAAAAATGAGGAGAAAATATATGAATGTGCTTCAAACAAAAAAGACAAGGAAACAAGTTAATCTGCCACGTCGCGAAATTAGTACGTGGGAAGAAGCAGACCAAGCGCTCAAGGATATTGCCATACTCGAAGAACAAATGAACAAAGAAATCGCAGCATATAATCAAGAAGAACAGGAACGCCGCGCGCGTTTAACTGCTCGCCACGCACCACTACAGGCTCAAATCCTTGCAATCGAGTTGGGATTGGAGTCTTTTGCAAAAGCCCATAGAGAAGAATTTCAAGACAAACGCACAAAACAACTAAAACACGGAGAACTTTCTTTTAGATTACATCCTCCCGCTGTTGAGCGATTAAAGGGGATGACGTGGTTGGCTGTTCTCGAACTGGTTCGTCGTGCTCCTAAATGGTCAGAAAAATTTATCCGTATCAAGGAAGAACTCAACAAAGATGCAATTATCGCTCTATATAGCAGCAATGAAATATCGGCAAACGAACTCGCATCTCTTGGTATAACTGTTGAACAAAAAGAATCTTTTGGGTATAAAACAAAGTTGGCGATAGAGGAATAACATGCGGTGTCCAATTTGTAATTCATTACGATTTACTACTCGTTTAGCCCAAAAAGAGGATTTTTCGCCGGCACACGACATGTCTGTCCGTCTGTCACGGTATATTGGTGAAATGTTGGCAGAATGCCAAAATTGTGGCTCCCGCTTTTTGGGTTCTCTTTCGCTAAAACATTACATTTTTTCTACTGGTAATATTAGTCGTTTACCGTTGGAGGAAAGAGTAATGGCCAACATTAAAGCAAAAATATTAAAAGAAAAATCAAATGAGCGAACTACATAATTATGTATTAAAAATAGCAAAAGCCCGCGACCCACATGAATTGGTGCGTCTATTTTCTATGCTTAAACGTTCAACATTATCGGAACGGGACAAAAAGCGGTTACGCCGGTTATTAGCTGATTTCCTGTGGATCGCGGGGGAAAAATGGATCCAAATAAATACGGCAGAACAAAATATACCACAGGAAGCCCTTGCTCCATTTCTGGAAAATACACGCTCCAATATTGACCGTCTTCGTAGGGTAGCATCTCAAATTTCACGTTTACCGGCGAGTATTGGGGAAAGACTTTTGCGAAAAAAATTTGATGTGATAGGGCAATATTCATTCACATATATGAATACACTCCAATTGGTTAGTGTTCGGGCATCGAGTTGGAATATGGCGATACAATCGGGGGTATCTCTTTTTCAATATGTTGGACCTCAAAACAACATACGAGAATTTTGCGCCGCACATTTGGGGCGTATTTACACTGCCGAGGAAATTTTACGGATGGATAATGGGCAAGGGCTTCCTGTTCAATATTATTGCGGTGGATGGAACTGCAGACATCGCTGGATACCTGTTGTATAAAAGAAAAGGCAATATATGAGTCCCAAAAATTTAACAAGACATCCTATATTTTATATCAGTGGTGCAATGACATACGATAAAAATCATGCCCCAAAATTTAACGCCATAAAAAAGAAATTGTCCCGAATGTTTCGAGGAATAAAGTTTTATACTCCCCTCGATATAGCAAAAATCACTAAACAGAAATACAATAATCCGGGGTACGCCGATTTTTTGTTCGAAGACCTCCGGTTCATCAAGGAAAATGTCGATGTGGTTTTGCGGCTTGTAGAGCCGATTGAATCACCCGGAGCCGATGCGGAAATTTCGTTTGCGCGAGCACTTGGAAAAATAATTATTTTAATTTCTCTTCCTTAAAATTTTTAATTATTTTGCTTTTTTGTGTGAAAAATGAAAAACAAAACCTTATTATCAAAATATGGAAAAATCTTCTTGTTCGCCTTATGTTTACTTCCCGTTTCTCTTTATAGCCAAGAAAAACCCGACTTTCGTCATGTTTCATTAGCAAAACTTTTTGATAAACCCCTAAATATTCAAAACTCAAGCCTTTTCGCCGAACTTCTTAAGAACATTAATGTTTCATTCATACAAGCAAAATGGGAAAACGACACCGTCATAGTTGAGTTGTCGGGCAGTACATCACTTACTTTTTTGAAAGAAAAAATAAAACATATGAGCATTACTCTTGTATACAACAAGGATTCGAATCCATTGGGTTATAAACCTACCCTTACAGATGTCTCTGTGATGTTTACCGATATCCACTCCGCTCTAAAAGCTTGGCAAAAATTAGGCAAAAGATTTAATCTTGTCCCTTTGGAGCACTCCGACTCCGCTTTTCTTTGTTTTGCACCATTTGGACACATATACTTTCACAACCAACACATCATTATCAGCTTGCCATCAGATTAATAAATTAATGTCCCAAAAATGGTGGTGTAAGAGCGAGGGAAAATGAAAAATTTTTAATTTTTCTCTGGTTGATTTTCATAAATTAAATGTCACTAACTATCTTCTGTTTTATTATTTTTTTTTCATTTTTTCTTTGAATCCCGCATAAAATCGGCATTCTGGATAATCAAAAATTTTTCTGACCTCTTTTTGACTCTTGCTTTCTTCTTGCGAAACAAACAA
>CAZPSM010000024.1:0-6499 GCA_964589125.1 uncultured Hyphomicrobiales bacterium
AAATTAATGATTTATGGTGAATTTTTTAACAATGCTATAAACCAACTTAATCTTTTCTAATTCAACAAACAGAGGATATGGGGAGCAAAAAAATTAAAAGTATTATCACAAAGAGAAGGATTTGCTCAACTATGGAATTTTTCTTAATTTTGTTTTTGGGTCAGGTCCTGTGCATCCAAAACGAACCCAACCCCGCCAGGTCTGGAAGGAAGCAACGGTCAGTTCAGTTTTGGAGTGCCACAGCAAACTTGACCCTTTTTACATTTGTAAATTTTTTGTTAAATTGCCTTGTAACTTTTTGAATAAATTATGTGTTTTAAATATTTTGAATGAATGGAGGTTTTATGAAAAAGTTGTTCTCGATTACTGTGGCAATTTTTATTGTCTTTTCGTTCTATTCTTATGTTGGCAAAGCCGACTCACCGCGTAAAATTCTAATTGAGGAAGCAACAAATACCAGTTGTGGTCCTTGTGCTGCTCAGAATCCTTCGTTCCAACAATTTATTCGCAACAACTTCGACAAAGTTATTCCATTAATTTACCATGCTTGGTGGCCTGGCAAAAACGACCCAATGTATTTAGAAGACACCTTGATGAATCAAACGCGCATAAAATACTACGGAATCGACCAACAAGGGGTTCCGGAAGTTCGGGTCAACGGCAAAATTGCTCCGAAGACAGGAAATTGGTACGATGGAGCCGCTGGGGATATAACAGCACTTACGAATGAACTGAACACTTATGCTAACGCTACTTCACCAATTACAATGACAGTTGCTGAACAACGAAATGGCAACCAATCGAGTGTTAGTGTTACAATTCAAACTGCTCAATCTCTTGTTGGAAAAAAGCTACGTGTTGCTGTGGTTGAATATTACATTTCATATCAACAGCCTCCTGGGACTAATGGAGAGAGGGAATTTTGGTGGGTAGCCCGGAATATGCTTCCCGATGCAAACGGAACAACCTTGAACCAAAACGCTGGGAGCAACCAGACATATAATTTCAACTACACCATAAAATCCAACTGGAATTCAAGCCAAATTTACATCGTTGCCTTTATTCAAGATGACCAAACAAAAGAAGTACTTCAAGCTGCTCAAAATTTGAAAGTTACCAAAGTACAAGCACAAGTAGATAACCGTTTCCTAAAGATTCCACGCGGTGGACAAACCACAGCAACAATTCACATCACAAATCCTAACAGTGAGTTAATTCGAGTCGATGTCGCTGTAAACTCCAATTATACTTTTACCCCAAACAATTGGCAATATTCATTGAGCACATCCGAGTTAACCCTTGCTCCTAACGAAACAAAACAAGTTACCATTACGATTAGGAGTGCAAATCGTGCTGATTTTGGCTATGTTGCAGTAAATTTGAAACCAAAGGTCAACACCCCTTACGATGAAACCTTAACACAAGTTTTCATTTTGGTTGAAGATACCAAATACGCTGCCTTTACTCTTGGTTGGAGTTATTCTCCAAGTGCAATTTTTGCTTACCAAGCTATGTTAAACAATCCAAAGTATAGGAATGATGTTGCTCTAATTCCATTCACTAATGACATCTTGATAAACTATCCGATTTATAACTTCGACCTCGTTGTTCTCGGATTTAATTATTGGACACGCGGCATACTCGCAGGCGCAGTTGACCCTAATACTGGTGCTACACTTTTGAACTCTTTAAATGCTATGATTTCCGCAGGCAAGAAGATACTAATTACATCTGAATTGGATATAACAGTAACAGCCCTACAAGGAACAGCTGGCGCCAAAGACTTCTTCGCAAACAAGTTATTCATTGGTAGGATATCCGACCCACAAATCCGAGTAACACTAAACCAACAAGGACAAATAACCGGCGTTAATAGTTATATAGCAAAAGGTGTTACCGGCGATTCAATTGGAAATGGTCTGAATTTTACATTTAATCAATACAACCAAATCATCTTCACTGACCTTATTAAAATAAACAACCAGAATAATGTTAAACCATTTTTATATTACGACAATGACCAAACGAGGATTGGCGGAGTTCGAATAAAGAACGGCTCATCGAAAATTGTATATCTTACATCTGGCTTCGAAGCAATCGCCGATGCCACTACTCGCAACAATTTCATAGGAAAAATAGTTGACTGGTTGCTTGGAGGAGCTCCAACACAAAAGGGTCCAGAAATTCAAGTTAGCAATACCGCTCTCGACTTCCTTGAAGTTCCTATCAACACAAGCAAAACGCTTTCAACAGAAATTTCGAACACTGGCGACCAAGATTTAGTAATTAGTGAACTTGCTGTTGACCGCAACTTCGACCCGGACGGAGTATTTACAATTACTAATCCACCTTCGCTACCGCTAACGCTTAAGCCAAACCAAAAATATACACTTAATGTTAAATTCTTACCAACCGAAGAAAAAGTATATTTCTCAAGTATTACAATCAAATCGAACGCAAATAACACACCCGACGAAATTATAACATTGGATGGTGTGGGAGCCGCCGCCAACGTCCCAATAATTTCAGTAAGCAAAACTGACCTCGATTTCCGAGATGTGGTTCCCCAAAGCAGTAAAGTTTTAGATGTAGATGTAAAGAATGATGGACTTGCCGACCTTCAAATTTCTGGAATACAAATTTTAGGCACCGATGCTTCTGCTTTTACGTTAGTCAATGCACCGGAACTACCGAAAACGCTTGGCACTGGTGAAGTCTTAACACTAACAATTATGTTCACTCCTTCGAAGGAGGGGGCTCATACAGCAATGCTTAGAATCACATCGAACGCCCAAAATACTCCTATCTTGAATATTAACTTGATTGGCAACGGTGTCAGTTCTGTTTCCGAAACTGAATTTGCAAACGGCGTCCAAATCAAAGTTGCACCTCATCCAGTAATTGATGTGTTAAACCTAAGAATAATAAATCCAAAACCAACCGATAATACGCTCGATGCAAAAATCTACGACTTACAAGGAAATTTAATCCTTGATATGGGTTCAGTTTCGCTCAACGGTAGCGAAAACCAACTTAGGTTTTCGATTTCTAACATCCCCAACGGAACGTATCAAATTCGCTTCGGAATTGGAACAGAAATTCGCTTTATTCCTATTATTATTGCTCGTTAATGTAATTATGTTTTTCTGAACTTCGAGGGCTGTCATTCACAATAATTTTGAGCGACAGCCCTCTATATTTTGGTAAAATATAAGGAAATGAAAATGAAAAAGTTGTTCTCTCTTGTTCTTATTGTTTCGGTAATCTGCTTCCCAAAACTATTTTCCGAAAACCCAAATAAGATGCTTCAATCCCCACCAAAGTATATTCTATTCGACAACTTCGATGTAAATGCTCAAGACGTTATTATATTCCAGAATTATACTAAACAACCTTTATCGGAGTATGCATATTGGATTTACCTTTCCGACCCGAGTTATATGCCCGACATTGCACCTTACGCCATTAAAAAACCTTTCAACGACGCAACACTGGCCCAATACAATATCACTGATTTCGATGTAGCAATATTCCCTATGGGCGATAACAAATTGAACACCCGAGTTGGGAATGCAAACGTTTTAAAAGTAATAAAAGATATGATTGCAGCAGGAAAAAATGTATTAATTACTGGAAGAAAAATTCTATGGTACGCATTCGACCCTGCAAGTCCGGACCGAAATCCAGAGGTACAGGATTTTCTAATAAATACACTCGGAATCAATTATTTGGGAAGGGTATATGTCTCGAGAATCGAGGGCAACCAAATATCTTGGTGGAGTTTTAATGTCCGAGGAGCAAAGGACGACCCCGTTGGGCAATCTATTATCAAATGGTGCAATATTGTATATAAGCCAAATCCAAGTGAAGAATGGTTGCCACTTGTTGGTTATTTATTTTTCGATGTGTTCAAAACTCGGGACAAGGACAAATATCCCCCAGTTGACCATTTCATCCGAGACAACAACGCCATTCGCAACGACACCTTGGTAGGTATAAGAACAGAAATTGGGCAAGCAAGAATATGTTTCTGGAGTATGGGCTTCGAGGCATTCGCAGGCGACATTCCCCGAGCTATGCAGCTTGCACGTGCAATGTATTGGTTGAAAGGCAACATTGCTCCCGACGGTGCTGCATATGATGTCGACCCCTTGGTCATTGAGTTTGGAGAAGTCAAACCGGATTCATCGGCAGTAGCCGATTTAGTATTGAAAAGCACAGGTAAACTTGATTTAGTAGTTGAAGAAATCGAATTATGGGATAACCCTGATAACGTTTATGAAATAGTTTCCGGTAAAATCACCTCGCCCATTACTCTTAAAAAAGATGAAACTCACACAGTTCGAATTCGTTTTTCCCCAAAAGACAAAATCGGCTATCATGGTCAACTCTCAATAAAAACTAATGTTCTAAATATGGACTATCGGTATATTGACCTTTGGGGATATGGTGGAGGAATTGAAGCAAAAGGACCAATTATTTCAACAAATTTTGAGCAGAAAATCAACTTTGGTAAAGTGAAAAAGGGACAAAGCAAAATTGACACACTAATAATAAGAAATATCGGCGACCAAGAATTGGTTATCTCCGACCTCTATGTTGATACTACATATCTTGACTTCCAACGCTTCGACTTTGCACAAACACTTTCGAGACCTATATATATTAATGCTGGCGATAGCGTTAAGATTAAGGTTCGTTTCTCGGCCGCTACACTCGAAGAAAGAGTTTACAAAGGTCGTATCCATATTGTTTCAAATTCAAAGGTAAATAAAGATTTTTATATCGAATTAGAAGGTGAAGTCGAATCTGTCGGTGATGTGACAGAATCATCAAATTCCAGTTTCGACTTTACAATCTCACCGAATATTTCTGATGGAAATTTCAAACTCCAATTAAAAAATACTCCTAACCCCAACCAAATTGAGATTGGACTTTACAATACAATAGGCAAAAAAATAGCCGTGTTATGGAGTGGAACAACTATTGTAAACGAGAGTGAAATGAACTTCGCTCTTAATTTACCAGCCGGTGTTTATTTCGTTGCAATAAAGACAGGAACAAAATTCATAATGAAACCATTAGTTCTGATTCAATAATAATTTATGAACAAGGGGTTGCAACCCCTTGTTCATAATTCACCATCGAACCTGTAATGCTGAGCAAACTATCAATATTAATTTTATTTGTCTCGATAAATTAAATTTTGAGTATAAAAGCAAATTTCAATTTCTACGTCTAATTTATTTTATGAGAACGATTTTATTCAATGAGAAAAGAAATACTAATAAGTTCAACACTGAACGAAGTTCGGATTGCTATAACTGAAGATGGAAAGCTTGCTGAATACTTTGTTGAACTACCCGATAAAGAGAAATTTGTTGGTAACATATATTTGGGAAGAGTTACTCGTATCCTTCCGAGTTTGAATGCGGCATTCGTCGATATTGGTTTAAATCAGAACGCTTTCCTGCATTTTTCCGATGTGGACGAACGATTTAAGCAAGTTATATTCGACGAAGACGAAGGAATCCAAAGCGAAAATGAAGATTATTTGGCAACAAACAACGGGAACCATAGTTCGAGTGTAATTGCTGAAATTAATAGTCTAATTGAAGATTTAAGCAATAAGTCCCAGAAGAAGAATAAAAAACAAAAGGCACAGACAAAAAAAACATCGACCAACGCCGCAAAGATTGGGATTAAAGAAAACCAGTTGCTCCCGGTGCAAGTAGTGCGGGAAGCTTTTTCTACAAAGGGAGTTAAAGTAACAACCAGAATATCTGTTCCCGGAAGATACTTAGTTTTAGTACCGGATTACAAGATGATAGGAGTATCGCGAAAAATTCAGTCGATACACGAAAGAAAAAGGCTACGCAACTTGGCTAAGCAAATAATTAATGATGAATTTGGATGTATAATTAGAACTGCCGCAATAAATAGAACAGCCGAAGATTTAGCAAATGATTGGCAAAAATTGAAAGAAACTTGGCAAGAAATCGACAAGAAAGCAAAAAAATTAGACTCACCGGGTTTGGTCTATAAAGATGTTGAATTGACAACAAGTGTTATACGCGACCTTTTCCGAAACGATATCAGCAAAGTAATAGTTGATTCCAAAAAATTATACAAGGAAATAATTGAATACTTAGAAGAAAATTCACCAGAGTTTATCAATAAAGTTGAATTATACAAAGGTAAAACTCCTCTCTTCGACTTTTATCAAATCGAAAAAGATATTGAGCAAACATATAAACGGAAGGTTCCATTGCCAAGCGGTGGAAGTATAATTATAGACCAAACCGAGGCTATGTTCATTATCGATGTCAACAGCGGGAAACATGTAAACGAAACAAGCCAAGAAATTAACGCACTTAAAACTAATTTAGAAGCAGTAAACGAAATTGCGCGTCAAATTCGTCTTCGGGACCTTGCTGGAATTATTATTATCGATTTTATCGATATGGAGGACCAGAAAAACACCGAGCGGGTGGTTCAG
>CAZPSM010000024.1:6509-27196 GCA_964589125.1 uncultured Hyphomicrobiales bacterium
ATCGATATGCAAAATCCTCTTCACAAAAAGAAAGTCTACCTTGCGATGCGGCAAGCAATGAAACGGGACCGTGCCAAAGCCGTCGTGTTTCCTTTAACAGAGCTTTCGCTTATGCAAATAACACGGCAAAGAATTAATTTAAATATTTCCGAAAAAGTTACAGAAACTTGCCCACTATGTTTTGGTTTGGGTCGCATACCAACCAAGGCAGAGGTATTTGCTAAGATTGAGCGTTGGCTAAAGAATTTCAAGGCTAAATCGAAGGAGTTCAAGTTAAATCTTTATGTGCATCCACACATCGCAGAATACTTAACCGAAGGAAAAATATCGCGGTTAACACGTTTAATGCTAAAATATTTTATTCGAATCAAACTAATATTGGACGATAATCTACCTTTGGATAAATTCCGATTTGAATCCATAAAACAGAACCGTGATGTTACAAGTGAATACTGGGAAGCAATTTATGAGTAACTCCATTACAAAAGAAATTGCTCTACTTGGCTCAACCGGCTCGATTGGAGTTCAAACATTACAAGTCGTCGACCAAAGCAGTGGCTCCATAGGTATCCGTTATCTTTCGACCAACACAAACATCGATTTACTTACTCAACAAATACAGAAATATAATCCCAAAGGTGTGGTCATCACAGACTACAATAAATTTAAAGAATTCAAAAAAAAATACTCTGTCGATTGCGAAGTGCTATTCGGTGAAGATGGTTTATGCCAAATAGCCTCCGACCCCAACATCGAAATTACCGTTGTGGCGATTGTTGGATTCTCCGGGGTTAAGCCAACAATTTCTGCTCTAAAATCTGGTAGAACCGTTGCTCTTGCTAATAAAGAAACCATCGTTGCAGCTGGAAGTATTATCAAAGAAATAACTAATTCTACTAATACTCGAATTATTTCTATCGACAGCGAACATAATGCAATCTTACAATGTTTGATTGGTGAAGATAAGTCATCCATCGAAAAAATCATATTGACAGCTTCAGGCGGACCTTTTTTAAACTCCAATCCAAGTTCTTTCGAAAATGTTCAGGTTTCGGAAGCACTTGCCCACCCGAAATGGAATATGGGGAAAAAAATTAGTATAGATTCTGCCACATTGATGAATAAAGGGTTAGAAGTTATAGAGGCTTTCTGGCTTTTTGATGTTCCAGCAGAAAATATTCAAGTGCTTATCCATCCTGAAAGCATCGTTCATTCACTCGTTCAATTTATCGATGGCTCAATAAAGGCACAACTCGGTCCACAAGATATGCGAATCCCAATTTCTTTTGCTCTCAACTACCCTAACCGATACCGTTACGACTTTCCAAGACTTAACTTAATTCAAGAAGAGAAATTAACTTTCTTCGAACCCGATTCGAATAAATTTCCTTGCTTGGCTCTTGCATATAATGCTCTCAAACGGGGTGGGACAGCTCCTGCAGTTCTTAACTCCGCTAACGAGATGGCTGTAAATGCATTTCTCGAGGGTAAAATTTCTTTTGCTCGAATTCCACATTGCATCAACTTCGCTCTCGAAAAAATAGAACATATCGATAAACCGAGTTTGGACGATATATTCGAAACAGACATAAGAACCAGAGAACTTGTCGCAAATTTTATCAACAAATTGAGTTAAAAGATTTATGGAGTTTCTAAATAATTTGCTTTATTTTATAATTGTTATTGCCATTCTTGTGGTTGTCCATGAATTTGGTCACTTTATTACAGCCCGCATTTCAAAAATTAGAGTCGATATTTTTGCAATTGGAATGGGACCACGACTTTTGGGATTCAATAAAGTCAATGGGTTCTCTTTCGGCAACCTTCCTAAAAACTTTGAATTTAATGGATATTGCGACTATAGAGTTTGCTTGTTCCCAATCGGGGGTTACGTTAAAATTGCTGGTATGGTCGATGAGAGTTTGGATAAATCTTTTATCAACACTCCCCCGAAAGATTATGAATTCCGTGCCAAAGGAACTTTGACAAAATTGTTTGTCATTTCCGGTGGAGTTATAATGAATGTGATTTTAGCAATTTTCCTATTTGCTTTTATTTCTTTTTCCGAAGGTAAAGTTGTTTGGAAAACAAACGTAATCGGCTACGTTCAAGAGAATTCGCTGGGGAAAGCTATAGGACTAAAAGAAGGAGATAAAATTATTTCCATAGATGGAAAAAATGTAAGCGATTGGAACGAAATTATTGCTCGGCTTTCTTTGGATAATTTCGGCTCAACAAAACAAATTGTAATTCAACGAGACAATGAAACTATTAACTTAAAAGTAGATGGAAAATCAATTGTAAAAAGTATAGCCTCGGGGAACGTCAACCTTGGACTTGGACCATCTCAATTCTACGTTTATGTTCGTGATGTAGAAACTCTTGCACCCGCCGGAAAGTTAGGTTTAAAAAGTGGCGACACTATTTTATCCATCAACAATGAACCAATCAATGCTTTCGAAGAACTTACTTTTATTCTTTCAAAGCATCGAAATACTCCAATTTTACTTACATGGAAACGTAGTAATACTATTTTCAGTGATTCCGTAACCCCAACGAGCGATGGAAAACTTGGTTTTTATCCTGGCTTCCATTATGCTGGTCCGAAAGATACTCTCCAATACTCTATTTTTCAGTCCCTAATAAATGGTTTCGGAGAAACTGTTAGAGCATCTGGGCTTTTTATTGGCTCGGTTATCCAGATTTTTAAAGGAACTATATCGGCACGTGAATCTATTGGCGGACCAATAATGATTGCAAAAAGTGCTTCGCAACAAGCACAATTAGGCCTTATATACTTTTTAAACTTCATAGCCTTACTTTCAATTACACTTGCAATAATCAACATATTGCCACTTCCAGCTCTCGATGGGGGCCACTTCTTGATAATTTTTATCGAGGGTGTTATTCGTAGAGAACTCCCCATTAAAGCAAAGTTGATAATTCAAAATATTGGAATAGGGCTATTAGTCCTACTTATGATTTTTGTAATTTTTAATGATGTTTCAAAGCTTTTGCGCTAAGAATCTATGGAAAACCCATTAATACTTGTTACAAACGATGATGGTATTGATTCGGAAGGGCTGTACGCTTTAGTAAAAGAATTGAATCAAATTGGCGATGTAGTCGTTGTTGCTCCCGACCATCAACAAAGCGCCGTAGGACATTCGCTATCTATTGCAAAACCTTTGAGAAAAAGCAAATTCCATCGAAATGGAGTAATGCTGGGTTATGCAATCAACGGTTCCCCCACAGATTGTGTTAAACTTGCACTTTCAACCATATTGGATAAATCACCCGATTTAATTGTTTCAGGAATCAACTACGGACAAAACACTTCAATAAACATACTGTATTCTGGAACAGTTGCAGCCGCTACGGAAGGTTACCTTGTTGGAATTCCTTCCATCGCTGTTTCTTTAACTACTTACGATATTTCTTTCGATTGTTCTTATGCCGCTTTCCTAACCAAGCAAATAATTAGAGATTATTTAAATTTCGACGAAAGATTTAATACGCTTTTAAATGTCAATATTCCTGCTCTACCGAAAGAAAAAATCAAAGGAATAAAAATTACTAAATGTAGTAATTCATTCTGGAACGATAAATACGAAAGGAGAATTGACCCATTCGGTAGAGAATACTTTTGGTTTGCTGGTGAATATTGTAGCAACGACAACGACCCCGACACAGACGACTGGGCATTGAAAAATGGCTATGTCTCAATCACCCCTATTCGATATTCTTTCACCGATTTTGAATTAATGAAAAAACTGAAAAACTGGGAAATTACTTAACTCTTTTTGCCTTGAAGTAGTTGATAATATCATAAACCCCACGATTTAGTTGGGAAATTGAATAGCCATAGTTCCTTCGTCCATAAAAGTATAGTAGAATTGCAAAAGATATGTAATATATTACAATCCCTAGTGGTATTAAGTTTACGAAATCGAATATTCCAATAAATAATAATAAAGCCACAACCAACAATGCAGAAACAATTATAAAATTGGTAACTATTTTCGGTTTGCCTTGTGCCATTATCAAAGTCGCAATTAATTGGAATGGCATAAACAACGTCCCCCAAAGCATAAGATTTAAAAATTGGATAGATTGTGAATATCGTTCAGGAAGAAAAAAGGAAATGAATAATCTGGTTCCTCCTATTTCCAAAATTATGAAGAGAAGACAAATAATCAAAAAAGTAAAGGAAATAGACTTCGAAAGTAAGCTCAGCAATTCATCTTGCCTTTGCTTAGATATAAGCCGTACAGCCGTTGGATAAACTAGGCTAAACCCTGCGTTGATTCCTTCTTCGAACAATCGGAATAAAGTTTTAGCAGAATAATACACTCCAACGATTTTCGACTGAAAAAAGTATTGCAGAAATAAAACATCGAGTTGTTTGGGAACACTTTGAAACAAACTGAATCCCATTACCGGTAGACTAAATCCAAAATATTCTTTCAACGCCAAAGAACCGGAAAAACCTACCTTTATTAATCTACTTGTCAAAAAGATTGTAACTGCTGAGCTAACAATTGTTCCCAAAAAATATATCTCCACCATTGTGTCGAAATGAAACTGCTTTAAAGTAAAAAACAAATAAACGGTATATATCGACATTGTCCCAAAAAAAGCAAGATTGACAAGGAACAAATGAAACATCCTCGAATGCTTGTAAATAAATTTTACACCATAAGCCCTTGGAATAGTCAAAATTGTCAAAATTGGCAAAGTATTAGCCACATACAAAATCCTTGGTTCGGCAAAAAAGCTAATCAAAAAATGTTTCGCAAAAAAAATAGCAAAACTTATAGCAACTACAAAAAGAGTAAGAAACACAAACGAATAAGTATTGGTTCTACGTTCAGATTCCTTACGAAAACCGAATTGAATTATGTTTTGAAGAAACAAAGAATCCGAAATAACAAAAATCCAAGTATGCAGGCTTATCAAAATCGCATAAATTCCAAAATCGCTCGGATCGAGACGACGTATTTGAAGCAAGGAAACAAAACCATATACAACAAAAAGACCTTTATCAAGAATAGTCCATACTACTTTGTCTATGTTCTCGCTTAATTTCAATTTGATTCAATATAAATGACTACAAAATTACAAATTCTAATTTTGTGTAAACAATATTACATTCAGATAGCTTATGATAATCGACTTTGCAATCACAATAATTGGAGATTTTAATCGACCCTAAATTTTAGAATTACTGAATTTGAAAAATGTTAATAGATTTATTAAAAGAATTCATTGTTATCTTTATTGGAATGTCGCCTTATATTCTTTTGGGTATTTTCTTTGTTGCGGTGTTCAACTTATTCATTTCTAAAAGTTTTGTTGCTAAACACACTGGAGCGAATTCCATCGGTTCGGTTGTTAAATCAGCATTATTTGGTGTTCCGCTTCCACTTTGCTCTTGTGGAGTGATTCCAACGAGTGTATTCCTTTCGAAAAGTGGTGCATCCAAACCAGCAGTAGTGTCTTTTCTGATTTCTACCCCCCAAACCGGGGTGGATAGTATCATAGCAACCTATGGAATGATGGGACCGGTCTTTGCAATTTTTCGGCCCATTGCAGCTTTTCTAATGGGAATAGTTGGAGGAGTTGCCACAATAATCTTTGGTAAGGAAAAACAGAAGAAAGATATCGCACACAATTTTGCTTTCGAAGGTATCGAAACACCCAAGGGAACCAAAGCAAAAGTGAAAAATTCGCTACGATATGCATTCGTCGAATTCATCGATGACATCTCTGTTCAATTTGTTGTTGGGTTATTTGTTGCTGCATTGATTTCGTTTTTTGTTCCCGACGACTTTTTCGCTGGAACATTTTTGGGAAATGATTTACTTGGAATGTTGGCAGTGATGGTTTTCGCAATTCCAATGTATGTTTGTGCGACATCGTCGATCCCAATCGCCATAAGTCTAATGATGAAGGGACTATCACCGGCAGTTGCATACGTATTTTTAGTGGCTGGACCCGTCAGTAACGCTGCTTCCATTGCAATACTTTCGAAAACAATAGGAAAGAGAACCTTGGGAATTTATATTCTTTCGGTAGCAGTTTCTTCAATCGTGTTTGGATATATTTTAAATTGGATTTTCGAAGTTTTGGGAACGAACCCACATTCAATGATGAAACATTTCCATCATCACGGCAGCGAATTTACAATCATCGAATATATTTTAAGTCTATTTTTTTTATTTTTGCTTTTGAGTTCATTTTACAGAAAGAATAAACAAAGATTTATAAAGGAAAAGACTATGTTGGAAAACGGAGTTAAGAAATTTAAAATTGGCGGGATGACTTGTAACCATTGTGCTATGAACGTTCAACAAGCAATTAAATCCGTCGAAGGCGTTGAAAAAGTTGAAGTGAATCTTGGCGAAAATACCGCACTGGTCGAAGGAACCTTTGAAGTCGATAAAATTAGAAATGCAGTTGAAAGTATTGGATACGAATTTGTTGGAGAAAATCATTGAGCTCGATTGCTATCTATCCCGGAACTTTCGACCCAATAACAAACGGGCATATCGATGTGATTGAACGGGCAAGCAGTATCTTCGACTCAATAGTTGTAGTTATTGCAAAGAACCCTAAGAAAGAACCCTTGTTCACCGAATCGGAGCGTTTTGAAATGGTTAAAGATTCGGTAAAATATCTACCAAATGTACAGGTAGAAATTACCGATACATTAACAGTCGATTTTGCCAAAAAAGTTGGGGCAACAGCCATTATCCGTGGAATTCGCGCTGTATCCGACTTCGACTATGAATTTCAAATCGGATTGATGAATAGGAAACTTTGCCCTGAACTTACTACAATTTTTTTGATGCCAAATGAAAAATATACATATTTGAATTCTTCGATAATACGCGAACTTTCGCGTTACGGTGCCGATGTAAGTGATTTCGTTCCCCCATTTGTTGCAAAAAAATTAAAAGAAAAATTTTCTTCATAATTTTTTTCACTAAAATACAATAAACAAAATCGTTTCTCGTTGATTTATTAGCACTCGTTAATGTTGAGTGCTAATAAATATCAAAAACTAAAAATAATATGTTAAACTAATTTGGAGGTATTATGAACTTAGCACCATTGCACGACCGGGTTGTAGTCAAACCCGCAGAACCAGAAGAAGTAACCAAAGGCGGTATAATAATCCCCGATACCGCGAAAGAAAAGCCAATGCAAGGTGAAATTGTTGCCGTCGGCACCGGCAAGATAACCGAAGACGGTAAAACGATTCCTTTGCAAGTAAAAGTTGGGGATAAAGTTCTTTACGGTAAATATTCCGGAACGGAGGTTACCATACACGGTGAAGATTTCCTAATTATGCGCGAAAGCGACATTTTCGCAATTATTAAATAATTAACCAATTATAATTATGTTGAACAAATTGAAAAGGTGATTTATGGCAGCCAAAATAATAACTTATGATTTTGAAGCAAGAAGTGCTTTAAAGCGAGGTGTTGAACAATTAGCAAATGCAGTGAGAGTTACACTTGGTCCAAAGGGTAGAAACGTTATCATCGATAAAAAATTCGGTCCACCAACAGTGACGAAAGATGGTGTAACTGTTGCAAAAGAAATTGAACTCGAAGACCCAATCGAAAATATGGGTGCAAATATGGTTCGCGAAGTCGCTTCGAAAACAAGCGACATTGCTGGCGATGGAACAACAACAGCAACAGTATTGGCACAATCAATTTTTGTTGAAGGCTTAAAAAATGTAACTGCCGGTGCAAATCCAATGGATTTGAAACGTGGCATCGACCTCGCTGTTGAAGTAATCACAAAGGGGCTCAAAGATATAAGCAAGGAGGTTGAAGGAAGAAAGGATATTGCAAATGTAGGAGCGATTTCCGCAAACAACGACCGCACAATCGGCGAATTAATAGCCGAGGCAATGGAAAAAGTTGGCAAAGATGGAGTAATCACAGTCGAAGAGGCAAAAGGAACGGAAACCTCGATGGAGGTTGTCGAAGGGATGCAGTTCGACCGTGGCTATCTTTCCCCATATTTCGTTACCGATGCAGATACAATGGAAGCAGTTCTCGAAAACCCATACATTTTAATCCACGACAAAAAGATTTCTGCTGTAAAAGACATACTCCCGATTTTAGAGAAAATTTCCCAGTCTGGACGCTCTCTTCTTATTATTGCCGAAGACGTTGAAGGCGAGGCGCTTGCAACTCTCGTTGTCAATAAACTACGCGGAACTCTACGGGTTTGCGCTGTGAAAGCTCCTGGCTTTGGCGACCGCCGAAAAGCTATGCTCGAAGACATAGCCATTCTTACCGACGGCACTGTCATCAGCGAAGAAAAAGGCTTCAAACTCGAAAATGCTACGCTTTCTTATCTTGGAACAGCTAAAAAAATTGTTGTCGATAAGGACAACACTACCATTGTCGAAGGTAGCGGAAAGCCTGAAGAAATAAAGAAAAGAATTAACGAGATTAAGATTCAAATTGAAAAAACTACAAGTGAGTATGATAAAGAAAAACTTCAAGAACGACTTGCAAAATTAAGCGGTGGTGTAGCAGTTCTGAAAATTGGTGCAGCAACCGAAGTTGAAATGAAAGAAAAGAAAGCCCGGGTCGAAGACGCACTGCATGCAACACGCGCAGCTGTCGAAGAAGGCATTGTTCCCGGTGGCGGTGTTGCCTATCTCCGATGTATGCATCTGTTGGATAATTTGAACGGTGAAAACGAAGACCAAAAAATCGGAATTGAAATTGTTCGCCGTGCATTGGAAGAACCGGCTCGGCAAATTGTCGCAAATGCCGGATTAGAACCTTCGGTAGTTACTAATAAAATCAAAGAAGGACAAGGCAACTACGGATTTAATGCTCAAACTGAACAATTCGAGGATTTATTCGAATCCGGGGTTATCGACCCGACGAAAGTTGCACGCGTTGCCTTGGAAAATGCTGCTTCTGTTGCTGGGCTTCTACTTACAACTGAATGTACAATTGTTGAAAAACCAGAGAAGAAAGAAACACCACCATTGCCACGCGGTGGTGGCTACGACGAGTTCTAATAAGCGCTCAAGTTTTAACGAATACCACAAAACCCGGCATCCCGCCGGGTTTTTTTACACAATCTTTAAAATTATATGTTAAATTGTATATTCATCTAAATAAAAATTTGTTAAATTGCATACTGAGTATTTATATTAGTAAAAATACACTACATTGTATATTCGAGAGTGCGTATGTATAAAGGTTTACTTGCTTCTGTTTGTATATTGTTCTTATCTTTGGCTTGTTCAAAACAGGAACCGCGCGACAACAGAGAACAAATGTTTTTCAACGTGGATACGAGTCTAATTCAAGAAGAAGTTGTATTTTCCGATATTGGGATTAAGATTGCAGCTCCAAAATCTTGGGTTCTTCTGGATTCTACAAAAATTCCTAAAATTAATGCCCGGAGCGCAAACGCTCCATTAATAAGTGTTGATTCTTTGGTTGCCCGAGCGATTTACTCGGATACATTAACAAAGTCTTTAATGGTGGTATCGAAAATAATAACACACAAAGAATTCGAAATGCTAGTTAGAAAATATGATACGGCAATGGGAAAATACTACGATTCTTTCACCTCGCAAAAGGCAAACTTTAAAAAAGGGAATATTTCTATTACACAGTATTTATTACAAAATCAGCAAATTGTTAATTTTCGATTTTTAGGATATATCCCACCTAAATCAATTTTCCAGATTGATTTCGTAATTCCTAAGAAGATATATTCAAAAGAAATTGCAAAAGCAGTCGAGTCGTCACTAGGAACTCTTGATTTAATTCATTAGGAACTTTTAAAAATGTTTAACTAATTGGAGGATTTTATGAAAAAGTTACTTTCAATAATTCTTTTAGTATCGGTTACTCTTCTTGTCGCTTCTTGTTATACTCAACACCACGTTGTTGGTGAGGGGGCAAAAGGCAATCGAGTCGAAACAAGCCGAACTTGGTATGTCCTATGGGGATTAGTTCCAATTAACAAAGTCGATACAAAAGAAATGGCTAAGGGTGCAAAAGACTACGAAATCACCACTCAATTCACCTTCTTAGATATGGTTATTGGATTCTTTACAGGCATAATTACTGTCTACCCAATGAGTGTAGAAGTCAAATACTAATTCCTTTGTGTATGGCTCGACTGCTTTGTAATTCTCGACAAGTCCGTACCTAATCTAATCTCATTGCCTCTAATAAAAACTTTTTCTACTGAATAAGTATGAGGCAAATATATCAAGTTGATTAAAATATCTTCGACATTTTCGTTGCTACAATAAAAGAAGAATTTGTCGTTCGGTTTAATTAGAATAAAATCGGCGTCTTTACCCTTTTCTAAGCTACCTATTACATTTTCCATTTTTAGAATTCTTGCATTTCCCAGCGTAGCTATCCAAAATGCCTCGCTTGCAGTAAGGATATTCTTCTTTAAATTTGGCGCGTTCAAATTGACTATTTTAGAGGTTTCGATAGCATTTTTCATTTCGTTAAACATAGAAAGTGAATATCCCCCGGCAACGTCAGTACCTAAACCTATCTCTATATTATGCGATTGATACCTTCGGAGAGGTAGATACCCACTTTGCAAAAAGATATTCGAGGTTGGGCAATGAACTATTTTAGAATTAGTTTCTTCAATTATTTGCAATTCGAATTGAGAAAGGTGTAAGCAATGTACCAACAATGTTTGTTCGCCTAAAAGTTTACTCTTCTTGAAAATGTGTGTATTGGTCGAGCAACTTGGAAATAAAGATTTAACATAATTAATCTCGTTACGGTTTTCAGAAAGATGAGTCTGAACAAAGAGATTTTCGGATTGTGCCACCTCCGATGTTTTTTCGAGGAGTTTCATAGAACAAGAACCAGCGAAACGAGGCAAGAGAATATAATTAAGACGGCCATTGTCTGCTCCATGCCATTTTTTGGCAAGTTCAAGAGAATCTTTGATATTTTCCCTCCAGTGTGGCAAACTCAACGGATATTTGTTCATATCGCGATCCATCATAGCTTTGCCAATAAATGCACGTATTCCTATGGCGTTTGCTACCTCGAAAGCAATATCAGTAGCTTCTTTGTGAACCGAAGAATAAGCAACAATGCAGGTTGTCCCAAAACGCAAAGCCTCGGTAAAGAAAAATTCTGCAATACGTTGAACATAATAATGGTTATCGAATTTAACCTCAAGTGGGAAGATATGGTTCTTCAACCAAGGAATGAGTTCATTGGCATTTTTAGCAACCCCGGGCAACTGCGGAATATGACTATGAAGGTCAATTAGGCCGGGAAGCAAAAAACAATCCCTGAAGTTATAGGTTCCTTCATTCTTATTTCGAGCTTTCGTTTCAGCACCAATCGAACGAATTTTCCCACTTTCTGTATCAAATTCGATTACACCATTGGGAATAAAAGATATAGCTCCGTCGGACTTAGGATTTAAAATTTTAGATTTAATAGCACGTATTCCCATTTGCTTCGATTCTATTGTTTACAAAAACTTTTAGCATTATTTTTGAATTTTTATGAAAAACAAATTAACAAATATTTTTTTCATTTTTGCAATTGTCTCTATCGGTATTATTCTGCTTGTATTTTCGATTTCTTTCTATTTTAAGAACATATACAATAGTGAACCTACAAGCAAAAGAAAGGAGGAAAGTTTTAAAATCGATTCGGAAATGAAGATTCGAGTATTAAATTCGACAAAGGTGGCAGGAATAGCAAAAGAAATGAAGTTATTTCTTAACACGTTCGAATTCAAAAATATTGATGTTGGCAACGATTCATCGAATTATGAAAACTCACGTATTTTGATTAAGAGCAATCGAATTCCCCAGGGCAATTTTATTGCAAAAATCATACATATCAACGAACATTTGGTCGAACAGTCTATTGCTCTCGACTCTTCGGATATTGATTGTGTCGTTATTCTCGGGAAAGATTATAAATTGTTAAAACCTTTTCAAAAATAAATAATTTTAATAGTTAAAAATATTTAAGGAGGTTTATTGAAATCAAAGAAATTGAAGAACTCGAAACAATTGGCTAAACTCTGCGCTCAAACCGCCGATGAAAAAATAGCAACAGATGTTCTAATTATTGATTTACTTGAAATTGAAACAGCCCCCGCAGAATTCTTTGTCCTTTGTTCCTGCGATTCTGATGTCCAAATGCGTGCAATTGTCGATGAAGTAAATGAAAAATGCAGAATCGAGAACATTACCAAACCTCGTATCGAAGGAATTACTTCCAAGCAATGGATTCTTCTCGATTTCTTCGATGTAGTAATGCATATTATGTATTACGAAGCACGTAAGTATTATAATCTTGAACATTTATGGAAAGATGGTTCTTTTTATAAACTTGCAACCAACGGAAGGCTGACGCTTGTAAAAAATAAAAATAAATTTCTTTACAATAATTATTCTGTTTAACTTACTTGAATGTCCGATGGTACCACAATTTCTAATTAACGCATTTGAAACAAGATTGGCAAGTCTCGAGTTGAAAGACACAATCAAAAGACTACGATTCGAAAAACCTAAAAACCCCGAGTTCGGCGACTTTGCTACAAACATCGCACTAATTCTAGCAAAGGAATTGAAACAAAACCCTCGTGAAGTTGCACATACTATTATAAAGGATATTGAACTTGAATCTCGATATATCGAAAAATTGAATATAGATGGTCCTGGTTTCATCAACATCAAGCTATCCAATCGCTTCTATACAGAAGAGTTGGAAAGAATATTTGCAATCGGGGAAAATTATGGAAGATTGTCCGTTGGAGCCGGAAAAAAGGTGAACGTTGAATACGTTAGCGCTAACCCAACTGGCTTACTCCATTTAGGCCATGGCAGAAATGCCTGCATCGGTGATAGCATTGCTAATCTATTTGAATGGATGGGATTCGATGTAACTCGGGAATATTATTTTAATAATGCCGGTAACCAAATGCAAAACTTAGGAAAATCTGTGTATGCGCGCTACCGCCAAAACATTGGAGACAACGATTACCCTTTCCCCGAAGATGGATACCACGGTGATTATATTAATGAGATTGCAAATGAACTGATACAACAATATTCCGATACACTTTCTGCAGAAACAGAGGAAAACATCAAAATTTGCTCTAAATTTGCCGAAGTTTGGTGTTTCAATAGAATTAAACAAACACTTGCCTTATTAAATATCAGCATGGACATATTTTTTAACGAAGATAGTCTTTATACAAATGGCAAAATCGATGAAATTATCTATGAACTTAAGTCGAAAGATTTGGTATACGAAAAAGATGGTGCGTTGTGGTTTGCACTAACGAAACTTGGCTTAACCGAAGACCGCGTAATTGTTAAATCGACAGGCGAGCCAACTTATCGTTTGCCCGATATAGCTTATCATCGCGATAAATACCTTCGTGGATACGATATTATTATCGATATTCTTGGTGCAGACCATCTGGCAACTGTTCCCGATGTTCTTGCCGGAGTTAGCGCTTTGGGCTTCGACCCTTCCAAAGTTAAAGTAGTATTACATCAGTTTGTAACGTTGACCGAAAATGGCATCCAAGTTAAAATGTCGAAAAGAAGCGGGCGTAGTTACACTCTCGATGAACTTATCGAAGAAGTCGGTCCCGATGTTGTTCGATTCTTCTTTCTAATGCGTGGTGTTTCTACTCATTTAGAATTTGATTTAAACCTTGCAAGGGAACAAAGTGAAAAAAATCCAGTTTTTTATCTACAATATGCTTACGCGAGAATTTGCTCAATCTTCGATACTGCGCGTGAGCGTGGGGTTGAATTCCATCTCGGTTACGATTGCAATTCTTTGGAACTACCACAAGAAATCAATTTAATCAAGGTTTTGCGCGAGTTTCCCGATGCCATTAATCTTGCTACCGAAAAGTTAGAACCCCAAATTCTTGCTGAATACTTAAAAGATGTTGCAACTGTTTTTCATTCTTTTTACCACGATTGTAGAATAATTGGGACAGAAGAACCATTGCTTTCTTCGAGATTTAAACTGGCTAAGGTAACTCAAACCGTGTTGCGCAATGGTTTACAAATACTCGGTATTTCCGCGCCCGAAAGAATGTAGTTAATTTCTTATTTTTTTCGAAAGGCTATTACCGAAACTTCAATTTGTGCTTCCTTCGGTAGTTTAGTAACTTCAACGGTTTCGCGAGCAGGGAAATCTTGGTTAAAATATTCTGAATAAAGAGTGTTTATTTTGCTAAAATTTCGAATGTCGGTCAAATAAATTGTAACTTTCAATACTTTTTGAAGGTTGGAACCCCCCGCTTCAAGTATTTTTTTGATGTTTTCCATTATTTGACGGAATTCCTGTTCGATGCCACCAGAAACAAGGTTACTGGTATTTGCATCAATCCCAATTTGGCCCGAAACAAATAGTAAATTCTCGAAGGCGACTGCTTGACTGTAAGGACCAATTGGTAGAGGCGCTACTTCAGATACAACAACTTCCTTCGAGTAGTATGTTCGGCAACACCCCACCATTAACAAAAAGAGTATTGCTGTTGATATTCTGTAAATCGACATATACTTAATCCTAACTTGAAAAAAACAAACGTGTAAAATTATTAATTCTTTGGTTAACTTTGAATTTTTTGAATAATAATTTTTGAGTATGATTTACCTATGTTTTTTACTTTTGCTTTTTGGTTGCAGCCAAAAGCAACCGGAAATGCAGTATCCCGAAAGAAAGAAAGATACCTTACATTCAAAAATATTAAGTGATACTTCAAACCCTACCCCAACTTACACCATTTCTATCGTAAAGACTATACCCCACGACTCTACTGCTTTCACACAAGGTCTATTCTACTACAACGGCTACCTTTACGAAAGCACAGGACAATACGGAAAATCGAGTTTGAGAAAAATTGACCCAAACACTGGAAAAATAGTCCGTGCACGAAAAATCGATGATGAGTATTTCGCCGAAGGAATTGCCTTATACGAAAACAAAATCTATATGCTCAGTTGGCAAAATAACACCTGCTTCGTTTTTAATCTTGATAATTTTGAACTTATAAAAGAATTTGAGTATTATGGGGAAGGCTGGGGATTGACTAATTACAACGATGAAATGCTTGTTCAAAGTGATGGCACAAATGCATTAAAAATTATCGAACCCACGGATTTCAAAGTTCATTCGACTCTGCTCGTCTTTGATAAAGACACTCCCGTCTCCAATTTAAACGAACTAGAATTAATCGGCGAAGAAATTTGGGCAAATATTTGGATGAAAGACTTAATCGCATCAATCGACAAAAAATCTGGTAAGGTGAAATACTGGGTTGATATATCTCTATTGCGACAATTTGTTCGAAGTGGAGAAAATGTCGATGTCCTAAACGGAATTGCTTTCGACCCAGCCAATCAAAAAATATACCTTGCAGGCAAATTGTGGAAAAACATATTTATTGTCTCTTTAATAAAAAAATAGTAATGGCTATTGTCTGTTATACTTCAATTTCAATAATAACTTCCGTATAAATAGTAATTTATATGATTGGTCATCTTAAAAAGCTACTACTTTACGCAATAGAACTATTCATCCTTTGCTAACAAGTATGATTTTTGTAAGTTTGTGATTTTGTTTTACTTAAATTATGAATTATGATAGACCGTTATCCGAAGGCATATTCTCCGAAAAGTAGCGAGAAAAAATGGTACGAGCTCTGGCAGCGAAACAGAATTTACGAGGCATTGGCTCAATCGCTGAAGCCAAGTTATAGTATCTTAATGCCTCCGCCCAACGTAACTGGAATTCTTCATTTTGGACACGTTTTGAATATAACAATTCAGGATGTATTTATCCGTTGGAAAAGAATGCAGGGATATGAAACTTGCTGGTTTCCCGGAACCGACCATGCAGGCATAGCAACCCAAACTCGAGTTGAAAAAGAACTATTAAAAGAAGGTCTAACTCGCTACGATTTAGGGCGCGAAAAATTCCTTGAAAGGGTATGGAGATGGAAAGAAGAATATGGAGGAATTATTTTGCGGCAACTCAGAGAACTTGGGATATCGTGCGATTGGAGTCGGACCCTTTTCACTATGGATGAATCTGCTTCTAACGCAGTTCGGGAGGTTTTTATTCGGCTTTTCGACGAAGGTCTAATTTATCGAGGTAAAAGAATTATCAATTGGTCTCCACTTTCACAAACAGCACTTTCCGATGAAGAGGTAGAATTCAAAGAGGTAAAAGAACATTTATTTACACTAAGATATTATTTTGTTGATTCCGATGATTATCTCTTGGTCGCAACGGTTCGCCCGGAAACAATTTTTGGAGACGTAGCGGTCGCAGTCAATCCGAAAGATGAGAGATACAAAAAATATATTGGGAAAAAGGTTCGCGTCCCATTGGCAAAAAGAGTAGTTCCAGTTATAGCCGATGAGTACGCAGACCCCACATTTGGAACAGGATGTGTTAAAATAACCCCTGCCCACGACCCTTATGATTTCGAGGTAGGCCAACGACATAATCTCCCTATTATAAATTCGATAAATCCAGATGGGACATTAAACGAAGTTGCTGGTGAATTCAACGGATTAGAAAGATTTGAAGCACGAAAACGAATAATCGAAAAGCTAAAAGAAGATAATCTTATTGAAAAAATTGAAGATTACACTCATAATGTTGGCTTTTCCCAACGCGGAGGTGAACCGATAGAACCATACTTATCGGACCAATGGTTTGTTCGTATGAAACCGTTGGCTAAACTTGCTCTACAACCGGTATTAGATGGACGAATCAAGTTTTACCCTGAACACTGGGAAAAGACATATCAACATTGGTTAGAAAATGCACGCGATTGGTGTATTTCCCGCCAACTATGGTGGGGACATCGGATACCCGTTTATTATGCTTCCGACGGGCGTTTCACTGCTGCCCACGACGAAAATGAAGCTCGCTATCGGTTAGGTATATCATCGGATATTTCATTGGTCCAAGACCCCGACGTTCTTGACACATGGTTTTCATCGTGGCTTTGGCCCTTAACTACTATGCGGTGGCTCTACGATGGAAAGTCTGAATCGACACCAGATTTAGAGAAATTTTTACCAACCGATTTACTTGTTACAGCACCCGATATTATATTTTTCTGGGTAGCAAGAATGATTATGGCAACAATGAAATTCAAAAATGAAATTCCATTTAGAAATGTTTATTTTACCAGCACTATTCGCGATGGGCTTGGACGCAAACTGTCAAAATCTTTAGGCAACTCTCCAGACCCACTCCAAATTATCGAGAAATATGGAGCCGATGCTACAAGATTCACAATGATATATCTTGCTCCATTGGGACAGGATGTCCGAATGGACATAGATTTCAAAACCCAAGATATCCCTTCTATGGAGATAGGTAGAAACTTTGCAAATAAAATTTGGAACGCTGGTCGTTTTCTTTTGATAAATCGCGACACAGCCTTCAATAATGAATTTCCATTAGATTATAAACAGCAAATTCTTTCCGAAACAGAATATTCATATTCAGACAAATGGATACGTTCGCGATTGCATTCAACCATTATGAAAATCAATTCTTCGCTCGAAAACTTCAAAATAAACGACTATTCAAAAATACTTTATGATTTTATTTGGCGGGATTTTTGCGATTGGTATATCGAGATTCTAAAAGTTGAAATAGCAAACAGCTCGGATGACCGTTTTCGACAAGCCTTGATAAACTTCGCATTGCAAATATTCGAAGATATATTAAAACTTCTGCACCCAATTATGCCTTTTATTTCGGAAGAACTGTGGCATTTATTAACAAATGTGGACGAAAATGAAAGCATTAGCCTTCAATTGAATCCAAATCTAAACGAGAACTTCATCGATGTTGAACTCGAAAAAGATTTTGAAGTTTATCAACTCGTAGTCGAAGAAATTCGTAGGCTTCGAAACGAAATAGGCATAGAACCCCAAAAACAAATAGAAGTAACGTTATTCACTGATAAGAGTAATTTATTCCATTTAATAAACAATTTGAAGGAAACAATCGCCTTTTTAGCTAAATGTAAACAAGTGGATGTAGTTTCGGCACCTACTCATTTTACTAAAACAATTAGCACTGTTGTTAGGGAAGTTCAGATAAATATTCATTTGGGTTCTGCAATTAACGTCGAAAAAGAAAAAGAACGGCTCCAAAAAGAAATTGAACGCCTGAATAAAAATATTCTTACTATAAAAGGTAAACTCGAAAATCCGAATTTCCTTTCAAAAGCCGCAGCCGAAATTATCGAACGAGAAAATCAAAAACTTATTAGTATGCAAGATTCATTAAAAAAAATTCAAGAAACATATAACAAATTAATAGAGTTATGAGAAAAATCTATATTGAGCCTTCTCTGCTCAGTGCAAATTTTGCTAACTTGGAACAGGACATAAAGCAATGTGAAATCGGCGGAGCAGAAATGTTGCATTTAGATATTATGGATGGACATTTTGTTCCAAATATTACAATCGGGCCATTCATAGTTGAAGCAATCCGAAAGATAACACATCTCCCATTAGTTTGTCATTTAATGATTTCCGACCCAGATAAATATATCCCGAAGTTCGCAGAAGCAGGAGCCGACTATATTTCATTTCACGTCGAAGCCAATAGCCACATTAACCGAACATTAGGATTTATCCGTAGTTTCGGGCTCAAAAGTGGAATCGCCTTAAATCCCGGAACTCCAATTCAATATGCTATCGAAAATGCCGAATATTGCGATTACATATTGCTTATGTCTGTTAATCCTGGATTTGGAGGACAAAAGCTAATCAGCAAATTTTTTGACCGATGTGCAATTTTACGTAGCACACTGGATTCTTACAACCGCCAAAATGTTCTAATAGAAGCCGATGGTGGCATCAAGATTGATAATCTAAAAGAAGTTATCACTGCTGGAGCGGATATGATTGTCTCCGGTTCCGGAATCTTTCAAGGAAATATTGTTGACAACATTCAAAAAATGCGCGAAATTGCTCAAAAGTTTGAATCTAAAACTGGAAGGTAACCGCTAAAGAATAAAAAATATTATTGTTAGAAATATAGTCATTCCCTACCGAAAAATCGATGCTAAATAGATTTGGGAAGGACTCGAAGTTGGGTCGTATAGAGAATCCACCACCCCAAACACTCATAGGAAAAGGCTTGAACTTACCAAAATATTCACCAATAACTGCAATCCCGCCACGTAATGCAATTACTTCGTGTGGAGCAATTTCAGTTGCAAAAATAAACGTTGGATGTTTTTCATGCTGAGTGAAGTTCCCTTCGAATGAAATTAGAATATACTGGGAAGAGGGTTGGACAACAGAATCCAATTCGCCAAGTTGATTGCGAAAAACGATAGTTGTCGGTTCAGAAAGAGGAAATTCCATAGCCACACCCGACCTAATTGTATATGGTATCGAACCCGATTCCGCTCGAGTATTGTATTTTATACTACCTCCCACGTTTTGCACCACTACACCAAATGAAAACATATCCATAACATTGAATTTAGAACCAACATCGAACGATAGACCATTTGCCGAAATCCCCGAGCCTTGCAAGGAGTTATTAATATATTTTGCTGTTATGCCAAAACTTGCAAAATCGGTCGAAAATGAAGCACCAGCCGATATGTTAAATAAAAGGTCAGTATAGTTACCAATCTGAACACCTTGAGCATTTCGAGCTACTATGCCTCCTGTTGTATATGAATTCAGAGCAAATCCAACGCCAAATTGTTCAATAGATTGAGCGTAAGAGACTACAGCATGCGTTCTTTGCTTATCTAAAAGTGAAAGGTTGGTAACAACCATTGGAACCGGAGCACAGTAAGAAAGCCCAGCAGGATTATAAAAAATTGTATATGGGTCGTTCGAAACAGCGGTATAAGCACCTGCAAGAGCAATTGGCCTTGAGCCAGTCTCGCGAAGTAAAAAAGAAGCAGGAAACCCGCCTCCACTTTTCTGAGCAAAAACATTATTCATCTGTAATAGCACAGAAGTAGAAAAAACAAGGACTGCCAAAAGAAAGTAATTTTTCAATCTCATTTGCTCCTACCGTGTAATTACTATTTTTTCTCGCAAACGGAAGTTTTCTCCAATCACAACAAGGAGGAAAATCCCTTTGGGAAGCTCCGACACACTAAGCTCATATGGCTGACTCTGGTCCTTCGGTTTTCCTTCGTATACATCCAAAACTTTTTTCCCTAAAAGATTATAAACCACAATTTTAATCTCATGTTCTGGATTTTCGACTTGAATGTAAATATAAAACTTGTCGCCCCGTTCGGATTCACGTATCGAAAGGATTTTGTTTGCTTTGTTGGTGTTTGTGGTATCATTATTAATTTTCGGGTCATTCTTTCTTGTTGTAATTTTCCTCCCATTTTTTTGCTTCATTTCGGTTTGTGCAAATTTTATGCCAGTGCGAACACCACCAACAGTAAAGAGATAATCCAAAAACGAATGACAAGTATCTCCAATCACATAAGAAGAACCGAAAGGATACCATTCCCAATATTGGTTATCTTCCGCAAATAACTTCTGGCGATTATTAACCAAAATGAAAAAGAAAAGTATAAAAATTATTGTAACCTTGGAGAAATCTATTCTATAAAACATACTAAAAATTATT
>CAZPSM010000025.1:0-2081 GCA_964589125.1 uncultured Hyphomicrobiales bacterium
AATATAAAAAGAAAATTTTTCTTGGTTTTGCTTTTGTGTCTGCTTCTAACCTTCTTGCTGTTTTAATTCCCAAATTTGTCGGCAAATCGGTCGATTTAATTGCAAGCAAATCTTTTTCTATGAATGAAATTTTATTGCTTATTTTTTGGATTTTGTTTTTAACGCTTGCAAGCGGTTTTTTGATGTATCTCACGCGAAAGCAAATTATCGTTGTATCGAGATATGTTGAATATGACCTTCGCAAAGAGTTCGTTGCAAAGATTTCGCGTCAACCATTCAGTTTCTTTACCGAAAAATCAACGGGCGAATTAATGTCGTTGGCAACAAACGACATCAGTGCTGCTCGGGAATTTATTGGTCCCGCGATAATGTATTCTGCAAATACAGTTACAACATTTGTCCTCGTCCTGATATTTATGTTGTCGTTAGATGTTCAGCTCACACTTCTTTCGCTTCTCCCTCTTCCATTAATAACGTTAACAACATACTATATTGGTGCAAGAATCCATTCTGTATTTAAAGATGTTCAGTCTCAATTCGCCGAATTAACTACACAAGCACAAGAGACATTTTCGGGGATTCGATTAGTTAAGTCTTATGTTCGAGAAATCTACGAAGCGAAACGTTTCGAAAAACTGAGCGAAGCATACAAAAAGAAAAATCTAAAACTCGAGTTCTTTTATTCTTTGATGATACCCCTACTTTTAGTTCTAATTGGAATATCTCAGCTTATTGTAATCGGAGTCGGCGGTTATAGGGTTATTAAAGGGACAATGACGCTTGGGAATGTGTCTCAATTTTTCATCTACATAAACATACTAATTTGGCCTGTGGCTGCTATCGGTTGGGTTACAAATTTAATACAAAGAGCATCGGCTTCGATTGCAAGACTTTGGGAGATATTTGAAATTGAAGAAAAGCAAACAGTTATTCAAAAAGCTGCCGATTTAAAAATCAATGGAACACTCGAAGTTATCGATGTCTATTTCCGATATAAAAATAACCTACCTTTTGTAATTCAAGGATTAAATATCAGTATTTGTGCAGGTAGTAGTTTGGGGATTTTAGGTCCTGTTGGAAGTGGCAAATCAACGCTTGTGAAACTTTTAACAGGGACCTATAAACCTTACAGCGGAAAAATCTTAATCGATGGGAACGACTTAAACCTTTTCCCAGAAAATTTTTTGTTCAATTCCTTCGCTGTTGTAACGCAAGAACCATTTATTTTTTCGAGCACGATACGAGAAAATATCAGTCTTGGTAATCCGAATGCAACCGACGAAGAAATTCTACATTTCGTCCACCTGGCTGGATTAGACAAAGATATCGAAGCTTTTCCCGAGGGAATAAACACCATAGTTGGGGAAAGAGGTGTAACTCTATCGGGGGGACAGAAACAAAGAGTTGCAATTGCTCGCGCATTAATTCATAAGCCTAAAATTTTGATGCTCGACGACCCGTTTTCGTCCATAGATGCAGAAACCGAATCTATAATTTTACAGAATATCTTCACCGAACTGAAAGACACAACAATAATTATTGTTTCCAATAGGATTTCTTCGATTGAAGCCTGCGATTCTATCATTCTTTTGGAAGAGGGGAAAATCATCGAAAAAGGAACACACTCTGAATTATTAAAATTAGAGGGCAAGTATTACACAATATATCAGTTACAAAAATTAGCAGAAGAGTTCGACGCGAATTAATAACTTTGCGTTGATTCTTCGACCCATTTAAGATATTCGGGCAGACCTTTCTCGATTGGCAACGAAATTATTTCTGGAACTGAATCGGGGTGAAGTTCTTTTATTCTCTTAAATAGTGCATCCATATGGTCTGTGATTGTTTTGATAATGATTAGTGATTCATTCCTTTCGGTAAATTTGCCATCCCATTCAAAAATCGAGGTAACGTTTTGCACAATGGAACAGCAAGCAGCAAGTTTTTCATGAATCAACACTCTTGAAATTTGTAAAGCATTTTCATAGTGTTCGACACTTACCAGTATAATATTAAATTTCGTTGTCATATTTCCTCCCTAAATGTTAATTTTATATTTCAATTTAAGAAATTTTTAAATA
>CAZPSM010000025.1:2111-9234 GCA_964589125.1 uncultured Hyphomicrobiales bacterium
TGAAATATTTATTTTCTTTGTGCATATAGTTGCGTGGCTCTATGCGTTTACATTCACTTGGCAAAATAAAGGTCTAAAAAATGCTATTCTTTCCATTCTAATTCTTGGTTTCATTTTCATAATTATCTGGACAATCACAAGTCCATTTGCTCAATTTATTATGCCAGAAAAGTGGAAATCAATATACTTCACAAAGGATACTCTCGCATTAATACTCTTGGTTATTCCCGAAAGTATTTTCTATTATTATTACTTTCTTCGGGACAAGATTAAAACCCAACACTAAATTTTTTCAATGTTAAATCGTTATTCTTTTCCGGAGTTTTTATGGCATTAACAACTGGAATTAAAGCACCAAATATCGAAGGTGTAACAGACGGAAATCAACAATTCCGACTCAGCGATTATCGGGGAAAATGGGTAGTCCTTTATTTTTACCCCAAAGACAACACATCGGGTTGTACAAAAGAAGCTTGTGGGTTCCGAGACAACTTAGATTTCATTACCACACTTGGTGCCGAAGTTATTGGTGTAAGTCCCGATAATGTCAAATCACACGATAATTTTAAATCAAAGTATAATTTAAACTTCCACTTAGTTAGCGACCCCGATAAAAAAATCTGTGAACTTTATGATGTCCTTGCTGAAAAAGTTATGTATGGGAAAAAACACATAGGGGTTGTTCGTACCACTTACATTATAGACCCCGAAGGAATAATTCGTTATGTAAATCCTAAGGTAAAAGTCGAAGGACACGTAGAGGAAATAATTCAAAAACTAAAAGAATTAAATAAAACTAATGATTGATACCCATTGCCATCTCGACTCGAAGGATTACATAGAAGATTTAGAGAATGTGATTAACGATGCTTCCGTTCAAGGGGTTAGTGGAATGATTATTCCTGCTACTGAACCAAGCAACTTTAAACGAGTCGAGGAAATATCCCTTCACTATAAAAATGTTTTCTTTGCACTTGGCGTACACCCGCACAATGCATACGAATACAATGAAGATATTGAACAAAACATCGTATTTAAAGCAAAGCAACTTAATGGGAAACTTGTTGCAATCGGTGAAATTGGGTTAGATTACTACTACAATTTTGCCCCTCGAAATGTCCAAATAGATATTTTTCGTAAGCAACTTAAACTTGCAAAAAGCTTAAGTCTGCCAGCAATAGTCCACAACAGGGATTCAAATGAAGATTTGTTGAAAATTATCGAGGAAGAACAAGACGGAAACTTAAAGTTGGTTTTGCATTGCTTTTCGGAAAATGTTGACTTCCTACAGAAGGTTCTTGATTTAGGTGCTTACGTTTCGTTTACTGGCAATGTTACTTTTAAAAAGAATTCATTGGCAGAAACCATTAAGGAGGTCCCAAACAATCGATTTTTTCTTGAAACTGATTCGCCCTTTATGACGCCTGTCCCTTTTCGTGGAAAACGCAATGAACCAAAGTTTATCGAAATAATTGCAAATAAAATTGCTGAAATTAAGTCAATAAAAGTTAATGAGGTTATAGAAATGACAACTCAGAATGCAAAACATTTCTTCAGTCTAATGATGCTATTGTTATTATTATTTGTACCATTTACCATTTTTGCAGATTATTCCGAAGCAGATACGAGTGATAATCCCGACGAAACAATGGAACTATCTCCAATCGAATATTACGAAAAGTTTATTGGTATTGGCGCGAATTTCGGTTCCAACACAATTGTGGTTGTAAAAAGATGGAAAGAAGGTAATGTTGCACAAGAGGTCAATTCTGCGTGGGAAGGAAAATTCTTTTGGGGTGCTCATATATCATACTCACCATTAGATTTCCTTATCACCCGACTAGAATACACATATACTCACGACTTGCATCAATACCAAATAGGCGAGACCAAATACGAATATACTAACATTTATCGAATTCTTTCCCTAGATGCCCTTTTTGTACCCAATCCAAGCTCAAGGGTAAACTATTTTTTGGGGGTAGGCCCATCAGTTATGTTCAACACTTATAATATGGGAAATTCATACTATACTGCTCGAAGAAAAGTCGGAATAAATGGAACACTTGGTTTTTTAATAAACATTCCGATTCCTAAGGCAGGTTTGGTTACTCTTTCGGGGGAATGGCTACTTTTATTTGACCTTTCGCAAGACGAAACCTATGATGTGCAACGTGATCGGTATGTAACTAATTACTATTTTTATTCAATGCCTCGTTTCACATTTACTTTTTTCCCAGAGTTCCTTTATAATCTGAGATAAGGTGTGAAGGACAAGCGATTTCTTTGGGGTTTATCCAGTGGAATTCTTCTTGCTTTGTCGTTTCCACCCTACCCCTTTTTTCTTTTTGCATTTATTGGCTTGATTCCTATTCTTACAGTCTTCAATTCAGTAAGGCGAAAATGGCTACTGGTTTACCTCGTTTTTTTTATTTACCATTATGCAACTAATTGGTGGATTAGTAGTTGGCAAAAGGATACAGACCCATACCTTTTCATTTCTGGATTTGCAGTAGCATTTATCCACCCATTCTTGTTTATGTTCCCGTTTTTATTGCTCCACTTCTTTTCAATTAAATTAGGATATAAAAAATCTTTATTCCTTTTTCCATTCATCTGGGTATTATTTGAGTGGCTGCATAGTCTTGGCGATTTGGCATATCCTTGGCTGACACTCGGCTATACCCAAGCATACAACCACTATCTAATTCAAATATCAGACATAGGCGGGGTTTGGCTTATAAGTTTCCTAATTGTATGGGTTAATGTTTTAATCTTTTTCGCTATCGACTCGGCTAAAAGAAAGCATAAAATTGCTTTCGTTCACTTTATTCGAAATAAATACCTTTTAACCGCTCTTGGATTAGTATTTTTTGGATATATCTATGGCTTTTTTCGCACAAGCCAATTCGATGCGTTTGACCTACTCGAAAAGTACCCCAAATTAAGAGTAGCAATAGTTCAACCTAACATCAACCCTTGGAGAAAATGGGACACAAGCCCACTCCACCAGATTGAAATTCACCAGCAAGTACAAGATTCGCTTATATCGATTTATTCAAATATTGACCTAGTCGTATGGAGTGAAACAGCAATTACATTTTTAGACCTCGACGTTAACGCATATCATAATTTTGAGCAATTTCACAGCTTAATTAAAAATAAAAACCTTTCCTTATTGACGGGGTTTGCCGACTTTGTAATCCATCAAACTCGGGACTCAATTCGGTTTACAACAAAATTTCTTTACGGAGATACAACTAAGCCATACGATACATACAACTCTATTCTATTACTAAATCCAATTGGCAAACAAGAATACCAGATATACCACAAAATGCGTCTTACTCCATTTGGCGAGCAGATACCATATTCACAGATTCTTGGGTTTGCCAAAAAATTCCTTGAATGGAACGTTGGTATCTCGAGTTGGGCAAAAGGGGAAGAACAAAAAATACTTAACCTGCGGACAAGGACAAAATCGGCTAATATTTCCCCAATAATCTGCATCGAATCGATTTACCCCAATTTCGTTCGCTCTTCGGTAAAATTAGGCGGAAATATCATTGCTATAATTACTAATGATGGTTGGTACGACCATACATTTGGACCCGAACAGCACTTCCTAATCGCACAGTTTCGTGCAATAGAAAATCGCCGATTTGTTGTGCGCTGCGCGAACACCGGAATATCTGGATTTATCGACCCTTCGGGAAAAACACACCATAAAGCAATTCCATATAGAAAAATTGGAATAATTGCAGATGTGCCTATTCTTTCGTTTTCGACAATATACCTTGAATTGGGCGATTGGATTTGCTACATATCAATCGGAATAATAGCTGGCTGTTTCATTTTCACTTTTCGCCGCCGGACCGTTTCGCAATTTGGTTCGGGGGAATAACATAAACAGAGATTTCTTTGGGTATCATACCTTTGCTTGCTAAGTATTTCAGATTATCGACAATGACTTCGTCGAGTTGATTATCTTGGCGAACAATTAGAACACCAGTCTTGGTAACAACATTTTGAGCTACAATCATTCCGGGCTTTAATTTCTCAATACGAATATCCCTTTCAACAGGTTCTTGTTCGTTTGGTTTATTTTCAGACATATCTTCTTGACCACTTGTAGATTGTTCTGTCGAGGAACGCAAAGTTCTCAAATCGAAGTTATAAAGAGTAAGGACTTTGTTTGGAATAGAAAATTCAGGTATAACTTTTGTTTTAACCATAGAATGGAATGTGTTCAAAATATCCGAATCGAACCAGTTCGCCTTTCGATAGAAAAATTTTATTGCTTCGTTATGTCTTTCGAAGGTTTCCTCCTTGGTTTGAACCACTAATCCATCGCCTTCGAGTTTACTCAAGTGGATAGGTTGAATCCGATAGACTTTGTTATGATAAATATTGGCAACAGCAATCGCTTGAGCCGTCCTTTGAACATTATTACCTTCAAGTTGGTTGGGACCTCCAGAGCCAACTTGATTTTCCCATATTTGTCCAAGAATTTCAACATAAGTCGACATAGACTGAATTTGTGAAAGGATGCCTATAGCTTCCTTAAATAGATTGAAGAAAAAAGTTCTATCGGATTCACCTAAATCGAACGGGTCATATACCCAAAATCGTTTGGGCATCAGAAAGTAAGGAATGTGGATTAACGAAATTGCATTAACCATATCGCTAATTTCTCGTTCCGAAAAGTGGAGCCTTTTTGCGATACCTTGAGCAATTGCTGTTACGCTATCCAGATGACTAGTATAATAATACTTTTCGGAAAGTAAGGTTAGTTTTCGCAATGCAAATAGAAGAGAGGTAGTAAATTTCTCATCAAGTTGATTTGATGATGCTTTGGCAAGCATAGCAATGGAATTCGGTTCATTTATTCCTATTCTTTTCAATGCATCAAGCAGTTGGTTATTCTTTACGGTTAAATTGTATGTATGGAAGGCGTTGCGAAGTATTTGAACAAGGCTCAATTGGTCAACTGGTTTCAACAAATACATATACGCACGACTTTGGTTCAATGCATCAATAATTTCCTGAGGATTAGAAAATGCAGAGACAATGATTCTAATAGCATCGGGAACATACTGCATTGCTGCTTTTAAGAATTCAATCCCATTCATATTAGGCATATTTAAATCCGATAGAATAACCCCCGGATTAAATCCACTCTTTATAATTTCCAAAGCCTCCTCGCCACTTGTGGCAGTAGCAATGTGAAAATGCTTCCCTAACGTATTCGCCATTAATTTAAGCCAGAGACTATCATCATCGACTATTAGTAAGTTCCCTTTTTTAGCCTCGCCCATTTAATCTCTTAAAAATTCTGCATCCTAAAATTTCAATTTAACAAAAAAAATGTTACTAACTTCCATAGCCGTTACATACATCAATGACTTGATATATGTTTTTTAAACCGATGATAACATCTATGTTTAACATTGCTCATTGTACTCAAAAAAAAAATTAAGCAAGGAAAGAAACTTTGTACTTAAAAAGGGATAAATTTTTATTGAACAAGAACTTGCAATGCAATGTTCAAGAAGTAGAGATATTCCTATTTAGGTCCCCAGCTTAGGCGTATTTATTAAGTCTAAAGTTCAAGTTGCCCTCTTTCAATTCTATGGAACTCTTCTCCTAATCTATATCGATAGTGCTGATTGGTTTAACTTATATCTCAACCTTTGTTATAACGTAAAAATCTGGTAAATTGTATTTTTCTTTTTTTCATTTTTGGAAGAACTATGAGTTACGTTCCTAATACCGCATTAGAACAGGAAGCGATGCTCCACGAGATTGGAGTTAGTAAATTCGAAGAATTAATATCTGCTATACCTTATTCAATACGCCAAATTGAAAAGTTTGAATTGTTTCCAGCCCTTTCAGAATTTGAAGTAGTTACACTTTTGCAAAAGTATTCGCAAAAAAATTTGAATTCGAATGAGTATGTCAGTTTTATGGGAGGGAGCGTTTACGACCACTACATTCCGGCTCTTGTAAATTTTGTAATCGATAGGCCAGAATTTAAAACTGCTTACACCCCATATCAAGCGGAGGTTTCGCAAGGAACTTTACAAGCAATGTATGAGTTTCAGTCGATGATTTGCGAGCTTACCGGAATGGATGTTGCCAATGCCTCGATGCTTGACGGTGGTTCCGCGCTTGCCGAAGCAATGCTAATGTCGACTGCACACAATCGTAGAACAGAATTTGTTTTTGCTGGGATTGTGAATCCAAATTACTGTAAAGTTGCTTCTACAATAACGGTGGGCAAAGGATTAGAATTTAAACACTCAGTTTCTCCTGATGGTTCTTGCAATTTGGATTTACTAAAGGATATAGTTACCGAAAGAACTTCGGCAGTTATAGTTCAACAACCGAATGCCTTTGGTTTTTTAGAAGAGATTGATGAAATTGAACAAATTGCACATAGCAATGGTGCGTTGCTGATTGTGGTTGTTGACCCAATTTCACTCGGTATATTGAAGACTCCTGGTGAATATAATGCAGACATTGTTGTTGGTGAAGGACAACCGCTTGGAATACCATTGAGTTTTGGTGGTCCTTATCTTGGAATATTTGCAACAAAACAAGAGTTAATCAGAAAAATCCCCGGACGGCTTTCGGGAATGTCATTGGACATAGACGGGAAACGTGCTTTTGTCCTTACCCTTCAAACTCGTGAACAGCAAATTAAACGCGAACGTGCAACATCGAATATTTGCACAAATCAAGGTTTGATGATGTTGGCTGCTACAGTATATTTGGCTGTGATGGGAAAACAAGGCATCGAGGAAGTTGCAGAAATATGCTACAAGAAATCTCATTACTTAGCGGAAAAGATAGCTGAATTACCCGGCTACGAATTGGTTAGCAAACGACCATTTTTCCGAGAATTTCTGGTGCGAACACCCGTCGCTGTAAAAAAGATTATCGAAGAAGGTAAAAAAAAGAAGATTTTACCTGGAATCGATGCTTCTACCTTTCATAAAGATTTTAGTGGATTGCTTATAGCAGTAACAGAAAAGCGAACAATCAACGAGATAGATGAACTATTACGTTTGCTATCTAAGTTTGCGAAATAAAACCTATGTACAAATTATTTCAAACAATT
>CAZPSM010000025.1:9268-9523 GCA_964589125.1 uncultured Hyphomicrobiales bacterium
TTACTTTTTTTCGGGTTAATTTTTGTATATACTTTGTTTTTTTCTAAATTTGGATTAATTGAAAAGTGGGGATTGAAAAATCAAAAGAAAGAATTAATAACTAAAATTAATAATCAAATCAAAATACGTGATTCTTTGCTGAAAAGAATAGACCAGTTAACCAAAGATACATTTGAAATCGAAAAGATAGCAAGAAAATATTACGGATTAGTCAAAGAAGGTGAAAAAATTTATGTCGTCGGAAAGAAAAAAAAC
>CAZPSM010000025.1:9570-24646 GCA_964589125.1 uncultured Hyphomicrobiales bacterium
CTTAGGAATCGACATTGGTGGGGCAAACCTGAAATATGGGATTATCGATGTCGGTGGAAAAGTAGTTTATAGCCGTTCACAGTCGACCAATGCTAATAAAGGCTTGGAGTATATGCTTGCAAGCCTTAAGCGACTGATTATGAACCTGCTAAATCGTTTCCCTAAAATTAAAGCAATTGGAGTTGGTGTACCCGGCTTAGTGATGGAAGATGGCACTGTTCGCTATGCACCTAATTTACCCGAATGGGAAGATGTACCTTTAGGTAAATTTTTAACCAACGTGTTTTCGCTTCCCGTTGCTATCGACAACGATGCAAGTAGTGCAGCTTACGCTGAAATGTTATTAGGCGCCGCCAAGAACGTAAAAGATTTTATTTACGTTACATTAGGAACTGGAGTTGGCAGTTCTATTATTATAAATCGAAATATTTACCGTGGTATGCATAATTGCGCCGGAGAATTCGGACACATAATTTATAACCCATTTGAGCCACTGGATAAAAAACGACCTTTTCGCACAGGTGTGCTCGAAGAATATCTTGGAAAAAACCAAATAACAAATTTTATCAAAAAATACATTAAAGATAAACCCGATACGATACTTCACACTTATGAAAAGACCGACCCATATTTCCTTTCGGACGCAGTCAATAAAGGCGACGAAGTTGCTATCGAAATTCTTAAATATATTGGTTATATTCTCGGATTGGGTTTGACAACAGCAATGAATCTTTTAGATATCAACTATGCTGTTATTGGGGGCGGAGTATCCCTTGCTCCCGACCAATTTATCATAACCGCAAAAGAAACAATCAAAGAGCGGGCATTGCCCCACATCGCTGAAACAGCCGAGGTTGTTCGTGCTGCTTTCACAAAAGATGCTGGCTTTATTGGGGCAGGCTTGCTCGCAAGAGATTATAATAAACGAAAAGGTGAATAATGAAAGAAATAGTTCAGACTGAATTTGCTCCACAACCGATTGGCCCATATTCCCAAGGAGTCGTTGCCGAAGGAAAATTCCTTTTTGTTTCTGGTCAAGTTCCTTTGAAACCTGATGGAACTCTTGCCGGCGACGACATAGCATCGCAAACCCGCCAGTCCATCCTAAATATCAAGGCAATTGTGGAATCTGTGGGCGCAACATTAGACAACGTAGTTAAAACCACTGTTCTACTGAGCGATATGAACAATTTCGCTCCAATGAATGAAGTTTACAACGAGTTCTTTGGCAAAAGCAAGCCTGCACGAGCAACTTACCAGGTTGCACGATTACCCAAAGATGCCCTTATTGAAATTGAAGCAATAGTTGTATTATAAAGTTATAAATGTGATACGTTTCATTTCAACGCTGTTTGTTGCTTTTTTATTTACTCTCCCCAATTTATCTTTTGGTCAAGGAAACACCGATTCTACTAAAACAACAATCACCGAAAACTTACAAAGTCAACAAAGCGATACCACGAATCAATCGGAGCCAACGTCAAAATCTCCTTTGGGAGCAGTGCTTCGCTCGATTGCAATCCCGGGCTGGGGACAACTTTACGTTCGGCAATATTGGAAAGCACCAATATTTTTTGCAGGAACAATCGTTATGTATTATTATGTATTTAAACATAACAAGGATTATCTTGATTATTCAGCTCAATACGACAAATTGAAAGAAACCAGCTCCAATAGCATTGAATTATATTATTTGAAATCAAAGAAAGAGAATGCCAGAGATAATCGAGACATAAGTATTTTTTTCCTTTGTGGAGTTTATGCACTCGCTATGTTGGATTCCTATGTCGATGCCCATCTATTTAATTTTAACGTTAACGAAAATTTATCGCTTGGGATTACAAATCGAAATGGTGGACTCTTTCTCTCATTACAATTTAGAAAATAGAATAAGAATTTCTTTTTAAATTTGCATTTTGAAAAATCTTACTACGAAAATGAAATCTTTTTTCGAGAGTATTGGAAATATTGCAAAAGCAATTTGCCCGGAAGCCGAATTGCTTGAATTCCGAAACCAATATACCCTAATTGTCTCCCCGAACAAAATTATAGAAGTAATGACTGAGCTGCGGGATAATCCCAAAACAAAATTCGATATGCTCATCGATGTTACTGCTATCGATTGGTATAATACAAAAAAACAACGTTTCGAGGTTGTTTACTTTTTGTATTCTTTGCAATACAAAGCACGTCTGCGGGTCAAAGTACCTTTATTTGATAACGAGAATCCTCGTTGCCCGTCATTAGTAGAAGTTTGGGAAAGTGCAAACTGGTATGAACGGGAAACCTATGATATGTATGGCATTATATTCGAAGGACATCCAGATTTACGAAGGTTTTATATGCCCGAAGATTTTCGGGACCCCGAAAGTGGAGAACCTTTTCACCCATTACGCAAAGATTTTCCCTTAATGGGAATCCCCGGCACACTTCCATTGCCACCATACCCCGAACGGGACGGAGAACTTTCTTAAATATTCTGCATCGTGGCTATAACCGATTCAACCGATTGGCTAAACTCAAACACTCTATCGAGTTTAAGAATTTCAAATAGATGCATAATAGATTTATTTGCACCAACTATATATGTTGGAATGTTATGTGATGCAAGTTGTCGGTTAGCAATCAAAAAAGCCCCAAACCCCGAACTATCTATAGATTCAACTTGCGAAATATCGACCAATAGGGCTTTGATATCTGGTTGTGCTTCGATTAGAAGTTTAGCCTTAAGGTCGGGGCTATTCCCCGAATCAATTTTATTAGAATGGATTGTAACAATTGTAAAATTATCTTTGTGTTCAATAGTCAAATTCATAAATTACCATTTTAATAATCAATAAAAACAAAATTAGTAAAATTTGGAAATTTAGAGTATCCTATTATGAAGATTTTAGTAATTAGACTTTCTTCGATTGGCGATGTAATACTATCATCTTTCGTCTTGCGTTTGATAAGGAAAAAATTCCCAGAGGCACATATCGACTTCCTTGTTGCAAAAGAATATTCTCGAATCTTGCAATTTAATCCTCACGTCCAAAATATACTGGAATATGATAAAAATTTGCCTTTCTCGAAGCATATTATTGGGACACTCTCACTTTTCAATCAGTTCCATTACGATATAACTTTAGATTTACAAAATAATATAAGGAGTCGTGTTTTTACATTAGGTAAAACCGAACGCCTCTTCCGTTTCAATAAGCGCAGACTTTACAAACTATCATTAGTGCATTTGAAAAAAAGGAAAGCAAACTTCGAGTATATTCCTCTGCTCTATAAAAACACTTTTCCCGATTTAGTTAACTTCGACGATGGTTTGGGCTTGGAACTTTGGACACCAAAAGATTCGAACGGTTATATCCCTTTCAATAGGGGACCAAAACTGCAAAATATCGGAAAAGTGGCAATAGCACCAGGGGCAAAACACTTTACGAAACGACTTCCACAAAAAATCGCCATCCAAATTGTTGAACAAATACTCGATAAATTCAATGCAAAAGTCTTTCTAATCGGTGGCATCGAAGATTTTTCATATTGCAAAGAATTGATAATCGATTCTTCGAGGGTTTTCAATTTATGTGGTGAATTTGACATTGTTGGAACAGGAACATTTCTCGACGATTGCGATATAGTTATTTCGACTGATTCTGCTGTTGTTCATATCGCATCGGCTCGCCGAATCCCGACTGTTGTGATTTATGGTTCAACTGTTCCAGAATTTGGTTTCGCTCCTTTCAGAGTCCCATACGAAATTGTCGAGATAAATAATCTGAAATGTCGTCCCTGTAGCCACATTGGGCGAAGCAAATGTCCACTGAAGCACTTTGACTGTATGAACAAAATAACTTCGGTAATGGTTATTGAAGCAATAGAAAAATTAATTCGGGGTCTTAGTTAGATTCATTGTTGAAAAATTATTCAACTGGGTTCATTGCAAATTCCACACCATTATATGGTCAAGTTCAAACGCAATATATATTTAGATTCAAAAACACTTATCTCTTTCAAAAACCGATATAAAAGCCCCTCTTTAACAATCAGAGGGGCTTATTCAGTAGGTCAATATTGGTTACTTCTTACTTTTCATACTCGTAATTTTTAATTTCATCGTCTTTAAAAATTGTCAACCCTTTTTCTTTCATCTTATCATAAATCATTCCATTAGCACCAAATAACAACGACTTGGCATCGTAGCCCAATATTCTTAAATAAGCAACAATATGTGCACTAGTGTGCCCCGAATAACAATAAATAACTATAGGCTTATTGGTTGGCAATGTCTTTAAGGATGTTTCCAACTTTAACGATGATTTGGGTGTATATTGGACGGCTCCCGGAATATGTCCAGGGTCTAAATATTGGTTTTCAGGCCAATAATTCACAATATAATAACTATCCAAGTTCTGAAAAACAGCATCTGACGATATAGATGCCGGTGTAAATCCTTCTTTAACAATCTGCTCGGCACGTGTTTCAAGAATTGCTTTTCCGGTAGTCTTACCAGTTTTTAATTCTGGCAGGTTCCCAGGAGGATTTTTGGGATTACTTTTACTTTCAAATTGTGAAGCATACTTATTACCATTTGCAATTACATCCTTCCATTTCTTAGCAAAGTCATTATGCCAAGCACACATACCCCATTTCAATGCAAAAACATTTTTGTACCCCAAAAGCCTTAAAATCGCAACATAAAAGCCTGCCGTTTGGCCTGTATAACAAACAAGAACAATTTTATCGTATTTTGTTACGTCCAGAGTCTTAATGTGGTTTAAGACCTCCGATGGAACCACATTTATTGCTCCTTTTATCCTCCCTAATGCAAAATCCGAGGCGTTACGAATATCGATAACATAAGCTTTCCCTGCTTCGACATCCATTTTAAGTGTTGCTGCATCGATAAGACTTGGCAAATCTGTGTTTACATAGTCTTTCCCATAAGGTGATTCGGACGATTCAAGATACTTAACAAGAATTTCCGATTCAGAAACTGTAGGGGTAGGACTGGTAGTATCCTCAGAACACGAGACTACAAAAAGTAGTGTTAAAATGATGCTCAGAATTGAATAATACTTCTTTAACATAGTAAACCTCCTAATTTATTAAACATAGAAACAACTTATTTAAACCAATCACTTGGTAAAGCCTTATCAACTGTTATTTTGGTTGTTGCATTTTTTTCCCAATCGAGTAAATCCTTTTCGAACAAATACCATTTCGAATTAACTAAAGAATCCCCTTCTTTTCGTATATGACAATTCGCATAACATTTCTGGTCTTGCTCGACTTTCGTTCTTGCTGTCCATCGGGTAATATTATGAGGTGTTGCGTAGTTATATGTTGGTAATGCATCAAAATTAGGATAGTTATTTAATCCATATTCTACCCAATTATCTGGTGCTGCAAGTGTCCGACGAACAGTAACAAACTTATATTTGCCTTTTATTTCTGGGATTGGATTTAATGCTATCTTAAAATCCATATATGCTGGTATTCGTGCGCCCATTCCGTGAATATGGCAACTACCACAATTATTATAATTTTGAGAATGGCACACATTGCAACTTATCGATTCGTAATGAAAAAGATGATATTTGTTCTTGTCTTGAACATTGGGATGACAAGTCTCGCAATTGGGAAGTTTGGCATAACTATATCGATGTTCTGGAACAGTTCCACTTCCGTGCATTTCTCCACCCGAATGACAACTGGTGCACACCATTCCCTTGGTTTGGTGAACATCGGGTTTGGTACCACTACCGACACCTAAAAAAGCGTGGCCGCCTCTCGAAGAATGGCAAACTACGCAAGTCCTTACCATATCGGGGGTCTTAACAAAATTATGTCCATTAGCCAAACCACCTCCTCCCGCCTTAGGTCGAACAACATGGCATTCTCCACAATTAGCGTGGCAAGTAGCACAATTTCGGTTATACCCTTCTTTATGCTTTTCAGAAAGCTTAGAAAAATCTTTGTAACTTGAGAAGCCACTTCGAATCGCGACTTTTCGCATCTGCCCGTATCCATTATGCAGGCTAGTTGGAAATACATCTACTATTTCCTTATGGCATTTTCCACACTTTTCAGAAGCAACAACCGAAGGATGTGAAATAAAATTCCCCGAATGTGCCACACTTTTATCGGAAGTTCCTTCAACTCCATTGTGGCAACCGGTACAACCTATTTTATAATGCGATGATTTCTTAAATGCTGTGTATCCAGCCCCTCCGATAAATACTCTATCGTATGGTTCATAGTGTGGCGCTTCGCCTCCACAACCTCCCGCTGGAGACGTTGTATCGGGCGTATAAACTTTCTGCAAGTGGTCATAATTTGTGTGACAGCCCTCGCAAGATGCAATATTTTTTGATATATCCGTTCCAGCAGTATCTTCTGTGCAACTAACCAAAAGTGCTGATACCAACAATAAAACTACAATACCTGCTACTTTCATTTTACATATCTATTTGTTTATATTGCTAATAATTCAAGTAGCAAGTTAATGTACGGCATTTTTAAAACAAAAAAAAATGTAAAATCTATAACAAATGTGTTGCTATTAGTCCACTTCTGGTATTCTATCTGGTACCCAAGGCGAATCTAATTGCTGTAATTTCTCCGCAAGTGCGCGCATTTCAATTGTTATTATATCCTTCAATTTTGTAATCACTCCTTTTAATTCATCTTTTATAATTGCATAAGAATTCTTTTGAGTTTCTGTGGGTGATTGTGTAGTTGCCCAAAGCCCCCAAAGTATGTAATCCAAACGGTCAGTAATCGACGGAGGCTGATTTTCGTTTAATCGAGAAATCGTTTTATTCCCCCGAAGTCTCATTTCTAAAGAATCCAGCTTATACTGAATTTCTCTAATTGTACTAAACGTTGTATCATCAACGTTCAAAGACAAAGTAAACGCGTTTTTGTAAGTTTTGATTCTCTTTTTCGTGTCGTCTAAAAGCTGTCTCGTACCCATTACAGCATTTTGTAGTTTAGATATTTTCCTACGAAATTCCTTCAACTCATTCATATTCTGTACCTGAAGAGTTACATTGTTTAGGAGTTTACATTCAAAAGAAATCGGTTGGGTCAGCTCGAAAAGTCTCCCATCGATATTTTTAAACATTTGCACTTTGTATTTTCCTGGAACAATAGACATACCCGACATTTTGTTAACATCACTCGTATCGCTTACCGGGGATGTATCGGGATAGCGTAAATCCCAAGTAATTCGATTGAAACCCCTTTTAGGTTTTGTACTTAACATACGAATCAAATTATTCTCCTCGTCAAAGATTTTGAAGACGAGCATCGGAGGTTGTTCCAAATCTTCGGCAGTTAATTCATCGAAGGAAGGATATTTTATAGGCTTGCCTTGTTTTTCGGCTTGTTGCTCGCTTTCTTGTCGAAGTTGTTTTCTTGTTTTAAATTCTTCGAGAAGATAATAAGTAAAAGTTGCTCCAAATGGTGGATTTTCAGCACGCCAGAACGAACTTCCAAGGTCTTCTTTGGCTCGCGATTCATCTTCATTGTATATCAAGGCATCCTTAACAGGAAACAAGATTGCTTCTTTTTTCAATACTGTATCGCTCAAATTTCTCATAAAAGAAAAGTCATCGAGGATGTAAATTCCACGTCCAAAAGTACCAATAACTAAGTCGCTTTCGCGCTTTTGTATTTCCAAATCACGAACTGCAATAGTTGGAAATTCACCCTTCAACTGATGCCATTCTTTGCCTCGATTTGTCGAGACAAAAAGGCCGAATTCTGTTCCAACAAAAAGCAAATTTGCATCAACGATATCTTCAACAATTGTATAAACTGAGCCATTTTCGGGTAAATTGCTGGAAATCGATGCCCAGGTTTTACCCAAATCAGTTGAAACCAACACATAAGGTTTGAAATCAGCATTTTTGTGATTATCAAATGTAGCATATATAGTATTTTTATTATGATTTGAAGCGAAGACATCGCTTACGTAAGTTGTTTCGGGTATATTGGGGAACTTTTCAATTTTCGTCCAATTTTTACCTCCATCGGTTGTAATTTGTATTAAGCCATCATCGGTTCCGATAATTAGCAAATTCTCATCCATTGGCGATTCATCCATTGCAACAATGTTCCCATAGAAAGAAGTTGAAGCATTTTTAGCAATCGCGTCGGGGCTCCAAATCTTCCCCATAACTGGAAGTAGATTCCTATCAATCTGGCGAGTTAAGTCTCCACTGATAACCCTCCATGATTGACCACGGTCATCGCTTCGAAACACTTTGTTACTGGCAATATACAGCCTTGTGCTGGAATGTTTACTCAAAAGCAAAGGAGTATCCCAGTTCCATCGGAGCGCTTCGCCTTGCTCCGGCTGCGGTTGAATATAATACACTTCCCCACTTTTGCGGTCATATCGAACAAGATTGCCATATTGCCACATTGCATAAACAATGTTCGGATTTTTAGGGTCAACTTGTGCCTTGTAACCATCTCCCCCAACAACCAGAAACCAGTCCTCGTTTGTGATACCCCCTTTTGAGGTTGTTCGTGAAGGTCCACCCCAAGTGTTATTATCTTGGGTTCCACCATAAACATAATAAAACGGTTGTGAATCATCGCAAGTAATTCTATAAAATTGGCCAGAAGGAATATTAGCAAAGAATCGCCAGTTTTCCCCATTATCCAATGTTTCATATAATCCACCGTCGCCCCCAACAAAGAAATGGCTGGTATTGTCGGGGTCAATCCAAACCACGTGGTCATCGACGTGGCGGTTTTTGTTGCTAACGACTCTCAAAGTTTTTCCACCATCTTCGGTTACACGCAAATATGTATCGATAAAGAAAACTCTGTTGGGATTTTTAGGGTCGCAAAATATTTCATGGTAGTACTGCGCAGAACCAGAATACCAAGAGTTTCTTTTTTCCCACGAAGCACCCTTATTCGTCGAACGATAAATCCCACCTTTTCCCTCCGATGCCTCTATTATTGCATAAATATAATCGGGATTAGCAGGTGAAATTCCAAGTCCAATTCTACCCAAGTCCCCTTTGGGTAATCCGTTCGACAACTTTTCCCAATTTTTCCCTCCGTCGGTAGTTCTGTAAATAGCTGCTTCGGGACCTCCGTCGATTAATGTCCAAACATGTCTTCTCCTTTGGTAAGAAGCACAATAAAGAACATCCGGGTTACGTGGGTCCATTACAACGTCTGTAACACCAGTGTTTTCGCTGATAGTTAACACTGCTTCCCAAGTTGTTCCACCATCGCTTGTCTTGTAAAGCCCACGGTCGCCTCCGGGGCCCCATAATGGACCTTGAGCTGCAACATAAACAATATTGGAATTTCGCGGATTTATCACAATTTTCCCAATATGTTCGGATTTTTTCAATCCAACATTTCTCCAAGTCGAGCCTCCATCGGTAGATTTGTAAATCCCATCGCCCCAAGAAACACTACGCTGGCTATTGTTTTCGCCCGTTCCAACCCAGATAACAAAAGGATTATTGGGGTCGATAGCAATACATCCTATGGAAAATGACCCCTCACTATCGAAAACCGGTGTAAAAGTAATGCCATTGTTAGTGGTTTTCCAAACACCACCCGAGGCAAGTGTAACAAAGAACTCATTTTTGTTGTTTGGGTTGAATGCAAGGTCCGAAATTCTTCCTCCAAATACTGCGGGACCAAGCAATCGAAGTTTAATTCCATCGAAAGAAACTGCTTTCTTTTCTTTTTCTTTTATTTCTTCTTTCGCTATTGGTTTAGCTAAAACCGATACTAAACTCAAAAGAAGAAAAACTATGAAAGTCGAAATTAATTTAGGCATTCTATCCTCCAAAATAATAAACTTTATTAAAAATCAAAACTGTCAAATAATTAAATTATTATTTTTGCGTTTATTTTTTATAAACATTGCTCAAAATTACTAAAAAAGGAATGTGGCATCTCATTTACCATTGAGAACAAAGTTAGCTTTCTGGTATGGAACAATAGTTGCGTTGACTTTGTCCGTTTATAGTATTTATACCTATTTTTCTGTATCAAGGGAACTGCACGAAAGTTTGGATGTCTCGCTTGCTCGCGTAGTTTCGTCATTGGACTATCTTCTTTTGAAGAACCAAGAAGGGATTTCACGACTCAAAAACCGAACCATAACTCGTTCGATTCAAGACAGATTTTCTTTATTTAGGGAATTGGAGCAAATGCGATTTGTTGGTCCGATTCGTCCTTCTGTTGCACGCGAAAAGTTGGTCGACGAGGATATAGGCGGAATTTGGTCTGCTGTTTATGAACATATCTTACTTAACCCCAAAAATTATTTTATTCAAATTGCAGACACAAACAATCAAATCATATGGCGTTCACGAAACTTGCAAAACGATACTTTGCCAACTCTTTCGGGATTTATGAATTTTACTAGCAAAGATACTATTTGGGTTGCTTCACATTCAAACGACTCCGCACTCAAACTTGCAATGGAAAAGCCAAAACAACTTACACTCGATTCAGTTTTAATCAATTCAAAGGTCTTGAATACCGATATTAGATTGATGGTCAAACGAACCCAACAAGCCATAATCTCCGTAGGTTATGCTTCAAGTGATATCCAAAACACTCTCAATCAACTTTTTTTCATCCAAATGGTTGCGTTCCCGTTTGTTTTAATTATTTCAATCTTGGGAGGGTGGGTAATGTCATCGATTTCTCTTCGGCCAATAGATTTAATCGCAAAAACTGCCGACGAAATCACTGCAAAAAATTTAAGTCGTCGATTGCCCGAAGTTCCAACTAAGGACGAGGTAGGCCATCTCGTTCGAACTTTAAATAAAATGATTGAACGATTGGAAAGGGCTTTTATTCAAATTAAAAAATTTACTTCGGATGTATCCCACGAATTACGTACACCACTAACGATTCTACGGGGCGAAATGGAAATCGCCTTGCATTCTCGAAAAACCCCTGAAGAATACGAAGATGTTCTAATAAGTGCATTAGAAGAAGTTGGACGCCTTACCAATGTGGTTGAATCGTTGTTAGAATTATCACGGGCTGAAATGGGACAAATCAATATGAATTTTCAAAATGAAAATATATCGAAAATTGCTCTCGAAGTTGCCGAAGATATCTCTATAATTGCTGAATCCAAAAATATCAAAATAGAAACAAAAATCGAATCTAATGTTATAGTTCCAATTGATGCTCCAAGAATTCATCAAGCTCTTCTCAATCTACTGGATAATGCTGTAAAATACACCCCACGCGGGGGATATGTCGCCTTGTCACTAAAAAAGAATGGCGAGTATGTTGAACTCATTGTCGAGGATAACGGAATAGGAATCCCGAAAGAAGACATACCTTATATTTTCGATAGAATGTATCGCGTCGATAAGGCAAGGGCAAGCAACATTCAGGGGGCAGGACTTGGCCTATCAATTGTAAAATGGATTGTGGAGTCGCACTACGGAACAATAGCAGTGCAAAGTGAAGTTAACAAATTCACCCGATTCGTTGTGAATTTGCCTTTACAGCATCCCCAAGAAAATGAATCAGAGAACTAAGGAATGATTCTCTTGAAATTGGCATATCTTTTCGAAAAAAGATTGCTTTCATCCGAAGGAGGCATTTTGTCTTGCGAAATCATTCGATTTAGTCGCTCAATCCTATCCTGACTCAAAGGATGTGTGGAAAGCAACACTTCGAGAAAAGAACCCCTATCGTTTTTCTTTATTTTTTCAAAAAAGAAAATCAATGCTCCCGGATACCATTCTGTGGATTTCAAGTATTTATATGCATATTCATCGGCTTCGTATTCGTCATCCCGACTGTTTTTCAAAAAAGCTAAGCCTGTAAATAAATTTGCTGCAATTTCTTCGATTTGGCTTGGATTCTTTCCTAATATAATGTCGAGCAAAATACTAACCCCATAGGCTTTAGTCAATCTTTCGGTAGCATGTCTACATTCAGAATGGGCAATTTCGTGTGCTAATATACTTGCCAAAGTAGCTTCATCATCAACAAATTTTAACAAACCAGTATAAACATAGATTAAACCGCCGGGAGTTGCAAATGCATTTACTGTTTTATCGTCTCGAATAATCGTAACTTTATATTTAAAAAAATTACGATATTTAATTGCAGGAGATTGAATAATACGGTTCACTATGTTTTGCACGTAATTAACTACTTCCGCATCATTCAAAATTGGATATTCTCTATGATTGTTCCTGATTTCTTTATGCAGTTGCAATCCGAGTTGGACATCGTCTTGAGGCGAAAAAATATTTAAACCATTTCGACAAGAATAAAGAAAGAGTGGAAAGATTAAGATCAAAATCACCCAATAAATTCTCATCTTAATCATAATGCTCAATCATTTTCTCGGACATATATAGTTACATAGTAGTCTCGTGCCAACTTCTCGATCTTGAATGGCAAATGTGTTACAGATTTAATTAACTTTTCAATATCCTCTTGAGAATAAAGGAACAGGGGACATTTAAACTTATAGCGAATTTTCCTTTGCCAGGCGAGAAATCCTCGCTTGTCCGAAAAACTTAAAAATGCCTTGTCCTTTGTCAAAGAAATCATTTTTTTCAATATTTTTTCTGGTTCCGCACAATACTCAATATATCCCATAGCAATTGTGAAATCGTATTTCTCGGGAAATTCATATTCTAGAAAATCTGCAGTAATAAATTCGCATTTGTTGTGAACTCCGGACTTTTGGGCGAATTGCTTTGCTAACTCAATCATCTTGGGTGCAAAGTCGATACCAACTACCTTGCTCGCTCCAATTCGCGCTAGTTCAATACAATACAATCCGGGACCACAGCCAACATCGAGCATTGTCCTACCTTCGACAGGCTTACAATTCTCGATTGTATTATAAAAACGCAAATAAACTGCCTTGCGGAATAGTTTGTCAATTATTTTGCGAAAAATTGACTTTTTCTCTAAATAAATCGAAGTAAAGCCACCAGCATATTTGTCGAAAAATGCCTTTACTTGCTCTTCTTTCATTTTTTCCGTCATAATAACTCACACAACTATGTTATTCAATTCTACCGTAATTCTGTAAAATATATTGTTTAAACGAAGTAAATCTAAAATAATTTAATATTTTTTCAATCTTTTGAGGGGTTGAATCGATATTTACATAGGACTTAAATCTACCAAGCAGAGACATTTTAAGTCTGATTTCTTCTGGTTCGAACTCTCGCGGATGAATATAAACAATTAGTGGTCTATGGTCTCTTTCGACTTGTTTTGCCGTTGTATTAAATATGAAAAATGGGAAAAAACGGAGGTAACCACCACCGAAAAAGCAAACCGGTTTCGATAAAACTTTTGCGACAGTTATTGGAAACTCAATTAGTTTACCTTCACTGCTAACAATCTCGAATGGTCCAAAATATTCAGAGGGAAAACCCCCAATTTTTCTCTTAGCGGGAAATAACGATGAATCGAACTTATATCCTGCTTCCATTAAAGTTGGAAAAAACCAATCTATATCATTTGTAAAGGTGAATGAAGGCGCTCTATAGCCCAATACATTTTCGCCAGCAATATCTTCGAGAAGTTTTTTAGTCGAAACAATGTCATCGAAAAACTGACTATGCGATAATTTGAAAACTTCTTGATGATAAAAGCCGTGTGATGCAATTTCAAAACCATTCTTCTTTGCTTCTTTAACAAGATGGGGATATTTCCTAGCAATCCAACCAAGGAAGAAAAATGTTGCATCGGTTTTATACTTTAAAAGTAATTCCGACACTCGATAGAATCCTTTTTCGACAATAGAAGGCAAAATATCCCACTCTTCGATTTTCGGCGGCTCGATAAAATAAAAAGAACTAAACCAATCCTCAACATCCACCGAAAAAATATTGAGATGCTTAACTTCTTGCTTCAAAAAAGCAATCTTAAATTTATTTGCAAAAAAATCTTTCAAAGGTATTGCAATATTTTGAATTTTCAAAATAAAAATTTTATTTTGAACAATTGCAACATTCAAAAATAAAAATGGAATATACGGTTATTGGATATGGAAAACTTGGGAAGGCTTTTTCCTTCAAATTGCTTGAAATTAGCCGCTTGAAACAAATTGTTTCAGCGCACCTATACGAGACAGAAGACGCAGAATTCTTCGCAAACAATAATGTGGAGATTGTCCGAAAGGTCGATGACCTAGACAATTTAACCGACGTCGTCTTGATTGCAGTTGCCGATTCGGACATCGAAAAAGTTGCATTAGAACTGGAAAAGAGATTTTCAGAGGCATTACAAAACAAAATTGTACTCCATTGTTCTGGAATTTTTTCAGACGAAGTCCTTTCCAACCTCCTTCCTTACGGTGCAATTACCGCTTCGTCGCATCCATTGCAAACATTCTACAACTATCACTCTAATATCTTTAAGGACATTTTCTGGGCTGTCCAGTCAAAGTATTTCGGGAGAATTCAACCGATACTCGAAACCATTGGCGGCAAGGCTATAGCCGTGAATTTTTCAGAACAAGAAAGAAACTTTTACCATGCATCTGCTGTTGTTGCTTCAAATTATTTGAATTCTATTATATTTATTGCGAAAAACATCATTGCAAAATCCGGACTAAGTCCAGAAGTTCTACGACCACTTATCCAACAAACAATAAACAACAATATTATAGAGATAAACAACAAAGATTTCTTTCCAATTACCGGTCCTATTGCAAGAAAAGATTTTGATACACTTACTAAACACCTCGACGCATTACAAATGTATCCACAAATAAAAGAACTTTATATTCTACTTTCAGTCGTTACAGCAAAGATATGTGAAGTTAGTAATATATTATCAAACGAAGATTTGAACAAAATTCAGAATTTATTGCAACAACACGAAAGTAACAAAGAATAAATATCTCTTAGTAAAAAAGAATATTTTTTCTGAATTTGGGGTTGGGAATAACTATTAAATAACAACAAAAATGATAAAGAAGTTTGCCGAAAAGTATGCACCGAGTAAATGGTATCGAATTGGTTACACATTGCTATTTGGAATTTTCTTTGGTTTGGCGGCTCTGGGTATTTATCTTTCGAAAGTCTAT
>CAZPSM010000025.1:24676-26756 GCA_964589125.1 uncultured Hyphomicrobiales bacterium
ATCCGTCGGCTTGTGTGAATTGCCACATAATGACCCCTCATTACGCTACTTGGGAACACAGTAGTCATCGTGAACGTGCAACTTGTAACGATTGCCATGTTCCACACGATAATTCCTTTCGGGCAATATGGTTCAAAGTTAACGATGGATTGAGACACGCAACAATTTTTACCTTAGGAAGTTATTCGCAGGTTATCCGAATCCGAGAAGGTGGAGCAAGTGTCGTTCAAGAAAATTGCCTTCGCTGCCATAATTTTCAAGTCAATCCAGTTTCGATTTCACAAATTACCTACGACAAGTTTAAAGCAAAGGAAGGCAAATTATGTTGGGATTGCCATCGTGAAGTTCCCCATGGCAGAGTTTCGAGCCAAGCTTCGACACCATTTGCACGAGTGCCGCAATTGGGTCCATCGTTACCAAATTGGATTTCAAAATATTTAGAAAAGTAGTTTAGAATGTTAAACATTTTCGGGACTTTCGTATGAATTTAAAAAACTCCAAATCAAAAAGAACATTACTTCTGTTTATCATTACTTCTGTCTTGGTTTTCATACTTGGTATCTTTGTAGCAAATATTATGGAACGACGGGGAGAATCCATTGCTCGCTTGCAAATTGTTAAACCAATTGCAGAATGGGAACCACGCAACGAGGTCTGGGGCGAAAACTTCCCTCGCGAATTCGAATCTTACAAGCAGACACTCGATACCACATTCCGAAGCAAATATTGTGGGTCGGGACACATCGACTTACTTGAAGATTGCCCAGAGTCCGTAATTATGTGGGCCGGATATGCATTTGCAAAAGATTACAATCAAGGTCGAGGCCACGCCTATGCAGTAAATGATGTTCGTTTAACTTTGCGAACTGGTGGGGTTAAAGAGAGCCCTCAACCCGCTACTTGTTGGTCTTGCAAGACAACGGACTTCCCACGAATGATTGCTAAAATGGGTGCTGAAGAGTTCTATAAAAAGAAGTGGTTCGATATGGGTGACCAAATGGTTAATCCAATTGGTTGTCAAGATTGCCACGACCCAAAAACGATGAATCTACGTATTACCAGACCTGCTCTGCTCGAAGCCTTACAACGTAGAGGCGTTAAAATATCGGAAATCACTCACCAAGAAATGCGTTCACTTGTTTGTGCTCAATGTCACGTCGAATACTACTTTAAAGGAGAAGGAAAGTATCTAACATTTCCTTGGGACAAAGGCTTCAGCGCCGATTCTATGGAAGCATATTACGACGAATTAGGCTTTGCCGATTGGATACACAAATTGAGCAAAGCAAAAATGCTCAAAGCACAGCACCCCGACTATGAATTATATATGACTGGCATTCATGCCAAACGTGGGGTTGCCTGTGCCGATTGTCATATGCCATATAAAGTAGAAGGTGGTGTGAAATATACTGACCACCACATTCGAAGCCCTCTTTCAAACATTGCAAATTCTTGTCAGGTATGCCACAGGCAAAGCGAAAGCGAGTTGATTCGTGACGTTTACGACCGTCAAGACCGTGTTCGAGAAGTTCGCAAAATAGCGGAGCAATCAATTTCAAAGGCACATCTGGAAGCCGAAATCGCTTGGAAAAATGGTGCAACGGAAAAAGATATGGAGCAAGTCTTAAAACTTATTCGTTCAGCACAGTGGCGTTGGGATTGGGTCGCTGCCGCTAACGGCGTTGGTTTCCATTCACCAGTCGAAGCATTGCGAGTATTGAGCACCGCGATTGAACGCGCCGAAAAAGCACGCGGGCTACTTGCTGTTCTTTTCACAAAACTGGGAGTTAAAGTCCCTATCGAATTACCCGATGTTACCACAAAAGAGAAAGCACAAAAATACATAGGATTAGATATGAAAGCACTTTGGGACGACAAAAACGAACTTCTTCGTACTATCATTCCAAATTGGGAACGCATTGCAAAAGAACGGCAAGGAAGTTTATATAAGTATTAAATTAAGTGATTGTTTGAATACAAACGGAACGAATTCAATGAATATATTCTTTGCTGCCCTGCCAGGGTTCGAACCTGGACTTTTCTGATCCAGAGTCAGACGTGTTGCCAATTACACCACAGG
>CAZPSM010000026.1:0-10963 GCA_964589125.1 uncultured Hyphomicrobiales bacterium
TTGACCAATCGTATTGGCGTTTCCTTGAAACAAACCAGAACAGAACGATATACTGCAATGAGCGACGACCCAAAGACAAAAGAGCGGGAACGATGGAAAAGCGAAGCAGGATTGGAATTGAAAGTAGAAACATCGCTGAAGGTAGCGAATAATCTGACATACAGCGCAACGATGGAAACATTTGCTTCGCTGAAGATGATTCGTCAAAGCACATTTCGGTTGCAAAGCGAATTTGTTGTCGCGCTATGGAAAGCCTTGGGGCTTACTATTCGTTTAGAGTTGCAATACGACGAGCGTCAGAAGCGTGGGATGCAATACCGCCAGCAGTTGCGTGCCGGGGTGAACTGGGAGATGTGAGCTTGGGTGAACACAACGAATTGCTATGTTTCTACATACAAAATGTATGTTGTAATCGTATCAAATTAATTAAATTAAGAAGACTGAAGCCTTCCCATTTCACTTCGGCATCTCCACCGAATCAGAACGAGATAAAGAAGGCAACCAGAATGACAAAACAATCATAGAATCGGTTGAGATACAAAGTCACATATACTATTATTCACAATGTAATCTTATATTCTGGCAATGGATAATGTTATTTGTTTCTGTTGGTTGTTATTTTTGCAAAAAGGTGGGAGCGGGCAGAAGGTTGCGGAGCGACTGGAAGGGAAATATATCCTCCGTTTAGCCATAAACCAAACTGGTCGGAAAAATTACTACTTAGGTTTTGTCCGGAATTACCCCCGGGCAGAATAAACCAAACAAGAGTATCGCCCATATCGGCAATAAATCGAGCCGAAGCCCCGACCACAACTCGTGCGGGGTCAAACAAATGCCCTCCAGCATAATTCAGCGTGGAATTGTTCCCCCCTATCATCTCCGGACCTAAAGCAAAGTTATTCCGAAGCATTCCAATTCGAGCGAAAGGATGCTCCAACTCTACTTTGTGCCAAACTCCATACGACCAGTTTTCCGGATTGGAACTTTGTGTAATCTTTTCTAATTCAGCCACGGCACGTTTAAAACTTCGGAATATTATTTCTGCTTTATCTTCGATAGCAGGCGTCCGAATATCGTCGAAAAAGATGGAGTTGCTATCGTTGAGCAACTCGACTATTTTTCTCGTCGGAATGAAATCCACATAAGTATATAAATCATAAAGATAATCCCCAAGTTCATCTTTGAAAGTTGATTCGGTTAGTTTGGCTATGAACATCTGATAAATTGAAGATGCAATGTATTTAGAAGACATTTGGAAGTTCCATTTTTCGAGTTTGCCCAAAGCAATTTTCTCCGTTTGGTTAAGATATTTTCGTTTAGAGATTAATATAGGCAAAGCCACCCGAAGAACCTCCTTTGCTTGCTCGGAAACGACATCTTTTTGAATCACTTGATTTGCTAAGATGTCGGTTGGCTTGCTTTGGGATAGAATTTGAAAAAGCCGTTTGGCTCGGCTGGGGTCACTCCAATAGTTTGAAATAAATGTAGTGCTGTTGACAAGGGGATTGTTGGCATTAAAAACAAATTGAGACGGGGGGTTAACAATATTAAATTCCTTTTCGAATTTTTTAAGACCAATCCAGGAAGAACTGGTTTGCCAGGTGGGATTAGGAAAATTTGGGTTTACATTAACACGCTCGGGATATAATCCAGCCGTCGTTATTCCGATGTTTCCGTGTTTATCCCCGAATGAAAAGTTAAGCGGTGGAACTCCCCAAAAATTTTTTGAACGGAGGAATTCTTCCCAATTTCTGGCTCTTACAATGGAATATAACGCTCTAACTTCGTTGGTAATCCGATGCCCCGTCCAACTATAAGTTAAACAAGTTCCGGAAGGTTGCTGTTTGGCGAAGCGAATTCTATGGATTTGTGTTGCAACAATAGAATCTTTCATTGGAAGGAAATCGGAGATAATGGGAGAATTTCCTAAATATCGCTTGTAGTAAATAAAGTCAGTGCCTTTTTTCACTTTGATAGTATCCAATTTAAAAGTTAGTTTAATTCTTTTGCCGTTAATATCGAAGACATATCGCCCTGTTGAATCGAGTTTGTGAATAAAAAAATCGCAATCGTCAACCATAGCCACAGTAATTCCCCATGCAATATTGTCATTCCTTCCAATTAAAGGGAAAGGGATGCCCGGCAAACCAAGCCCAACAGAATTGAACTCGGGCGATGTAATGTGGAACTGATACCATATTGGTGGTAACTGCAAAGCAAGATGTGGGTCGTTTGCAAGAATAGAGGTTCTATGGTTTCCTTCCTCTTTTTGAACAACCCACATATTACTACCCATAAAGGTGCCGAAAGGAAAATATCGATTGACTAAAGAAAGCAATTCAAGGTAATTTGAATAGGAATTAGAGTTTCGATATAATTTATACAAGTTTGTAGATGCTAATGAACTCTTATTAATTTTAGTAATGGTGTCGGGGATTGAAATAGGGAGCAAGGGGTAATTGTTTGGGAGCAGTTCCTTTGCTCGCTCGAATCCAATTTTGTTCGAAATTTCCCCGAAAGCAACATCTAACCAGAACGAAAAACTCATATTGAATGCCATAAGTCGCCCAATTGCGATGCAATCCTCGGGTGTCCAGTCGTCGGGCTTATAACCAAGAGTACTAAACTCTATCGGCAATCTTTTCGAAAACTTATGGATATAGAAGTTAATGCCTTTAGAATAAGATTCAAGGATTGAACGCGATTTTGTATCGAGGTTCGAAACAATATTTTTCGAGATAGTTTCGATTTCCAATGCACGAAAATATTGGTCGAGTTTGATAGTTTCTTTACCGAAAATTTCCGAAAGGCGTCCTTTCGCAATTCGACGAAGGTAATCCATTTGCCAAAGTCTATCGCTTGCTTGAGCAAACCCCAAACCGAAAAAAGCGTCGTTTTCGGTTCGACCAATAATATGAGGAATCCCATATTGATTTTTATAAATCGATACTCCTTCGTCGATGCTATCGTTGGTTAATTCGATGGGTTCTTCGAGTATAGAAATTTTTGCAAAATCATATGAAAAGAGCAAGAAAAGGGCGACAAAAACGAACGCTGTCGCCAGCAGAGCAAAGAAACTGATTTCTCGTTTGGTAAATCTCATTTTGATTAAATTAATTAAATCCAGCCGTTATCCACATACCATTTATAAGTTGAACGGAAACCCTGTTCGATACTAACTTCTTGGCGGAAACCAAGTATCCGTTTCGCTTTTTCTGCTGAACAAATCCAATATTTTTGTGTAAAATCCTTTGCCTTTTCATAATTGAAAACTGGGGCTTTTCCCGAAATATATCCAAACAATTGACTTAAAAAACCCGCAATGAAAACGATGAAATGCGGAACCCGTATTACAACGGCTTTCTTCCCAATTGCCTTCTGCATCTCCTTTATCAAATAACTCCAAGAATAACTTTCATCGGACGAAAGGAAAAGTATTTCGCCATTTGTTTGTTCATTGATGGTTGCAATGTAAATACCACGGGCAACATCATCGGAATGTATAATGCTAATATACTTTTCTCCAAAACCAATAATTGGGGCAATTCCTTTTCGGACTATTCTAAACATATCGACAAGAGCAGTATCGCGGGGTCCATAAACAGCGGGAAGGCGAACAATAGTTACTGGAAATATATCTTTAAATTTAAGGACTTCTTTTTCGGCTTCGAGTTTACTGCGCCCGTAACGAGTAATCGGATGGCATTCTGTTGTTTCATCCACTGGTGAATCAATTGCAACCGATGGACCAACAGCAGTTTGACTGCTGACGAATAAGAATTTCTTTATAGATGGGTTATAGAGTTCGGCTGCACGTAGCAAATTGTATGTTACATCCCGATTCCCACGCAAATAGCCTTGAAAATTAAATTCAGCAATTGTGCCTGCAATATGCACGATATAATCTACCCCTTCCACTGCTTCTTTAAGGCTTTCGGGTGTTTCGAATGTCGTTTTAACGATTGTTAAGGGCTTATCTTTAAGCCAACGAAGGTTACTTGTTGGGCGAACGGTGCAACGAACATCGAACCCTTCGTTCAAAAAGTATTCAGCAACAAAGCTACCTATAAAACCGGTGGCACCAGTAACAAGAACTTTCAATTTATTACAAAGTTAAATTTTAATAAACATACCCAAATAAGTTTTGCCAATAAGATTAATTCTAATGAAATAAGCACCGGGAGCAAAGCCTTCTAAGTCCAAATCGAATGTGTTAAACCCGTTCGAGACAGAAATTGCCGGTATTACGAAAATTTTATTACCATAAACATCGTAAACTTCTAATTTTGCAAGCCCATTGTTTTCGGAAAAAAGTTCGATTTGAACAAAGTCTGTTGCTGGGTTTGGTGTCGAAACCAAACCAACGGTATTCTCGGAATTTTCACCTTCAATAGATAGTATTTTTCTTCCATATCCCGAAAGGACTACTTCGATTGTATATGGCTCGGCTTCGCTGGTTAATATAAGTTTAGCTTGACGCAACCCTTCCTCCTTTGGTACAAAACGGACACGAACCTGTATTTCATCTCCGGGTGCAATGCTGTCGGGCGTTGCACCAAAGAACTTGAACTCGTCGAAAGAAGCACCCAAAGAAGTATCGATTTGATACTTTAAAGAAACCTTAACGTTGCCTTCGTTCTTAATAGATATAGATTTTAATTTGTTGCTACCAATGTTTACTGTGTCGTAGTTTACTTGATTTTCCGAAGTCAATTTAATTCGTTTCACAAGCGAGTTAGGAACAAGATTAAAGTCGAGATAACTTATTTTAGTTCCTAATTGCCAAAGACGAATGATAGACTGATTATGAAGATAAGATGTACCCATTTGAATAGTGCCCGTATATTCATTTAGGACTGGTATCCAATTGTTTCCAAGGTTCGAGGTTCCAAATATTTCACCACCTAAACATAGAACATAAATCAAGCGGGAATTTTGGGGAGCAAAGAGATGAATAGGAATATATCCGTTTTGTGTAAAATTGTATTGTCGTGTCATCCATGTTTTTCCACCGTCGGTGGTTGTTGCAAGAAAACGCTCGGCGTTAATATCGGAGCTTTCGGTGTAGACAGCTAAACCCATAAGGTCATCACGAAATGCCAAATAAGAGACTATAACTGCGTTAGGGATATTAACGAAGTTCCAAGAAATCCCACGGTCGGTTGAATAGAATACCCTTCCCGTATTTGTCCCGAACCAAAGATAATCACCCGAACGAAAAGACGAGTTAACGAAACCTGTTTCGTTAGTATTTGGTAAAGCAATGTTTGTTATTGGTACCCAAGTAGCACCGCCATCGGTAGTTCTTCCAATTCCCCATTTCCCATTTTTAGGGTCGCCGAGAAATATACCCTCGTTATCATCGAAGAAATATATCGAATTTACAAATCCTGTAATTCCCGAAACATTGGTTGGCGTCCAGTTTTGCCCACCATTTGTGGTGGTATATAGATAAGCGTTTGTTTGATTTTGCGTCCCAGTTCCAACTATGGCTTTCATCGTGTTGAAAGCATAAATGCAGTAAGCAGGCTGGTTGCTAATATAACTCATCCCGGGATTACTCGGACGCACCACAACAAACCCACTATACGAACCGAATAAACCACCTTGCCCAACTGCCCACATACAATCAACTTGTGGCGAGGAGGCGCCAAACCAGTTCGGCTGGTAAAGGTCGGGAAACGAAACAACGGTGGTTAATTTATTCTGCGATTCAATCCTAATAGGCAAAGCGATTAATTGGTAGTCAACATAGTTACCACTTTCGAAAGTGCAAAGAATACTGGCAGAACCAAGATACCAGGGATTATGGTCAAGCAATTGAACAGAAAACGTAACACTTGTTTCACCATTGGTCGAAATATTGCCCAACGAAAAGATACTTTGGCTCAGAGAAATATAATTGTTAAAAGGTCGCAATGTCAACTTAACATTGGATGCTGCCGATAAATAATTTTTCACCTTCAATTGGATAACGTTTGGTTGGTAGTCGGAAAGTGCTGAACCACGCGAGAAACTATATTCGGATATTTCAAGCCCCGGAACACCGGGATTCCCCGAAGTATTATAATAAACAGCATTGTATGCATTTATTTTACCATAGTAATATGGTCGTCGTTCGGGGGTGGTAGCCAACACATTGTCGGAGGTGCTACGAATTTGATGAAGAATTTGTTTTGGTGTCCAGTCGTTGTGGAGAGCTGCAACCAAACCCGCTACCCCGGCAGTAATTGGAGAAGCCATTGAAGTCCCAGTTTGGGTCGAATACGTGCCGTTGGGCATTGTTGAATAGATACTTTGCCCCGGAGTATAAACGGTTACCTTTATGCCCCAATTCGAAAAACTGGCAACTCTGTTCGCAGAGTTTGTACCACCAACACAAAGAACATTGTCGTATCCTGCTGGATATTGACCACCAAAATCTATGTATGCTCCGTCGTTTCCAGAAGCAACCACCACAAGACTTCCCTTATTGGTAGCGTAATTAATGATGTCTTGTTCGGCTGGACTGAAGCCGGGGCCACCCCAACTACAATTGATAATCTTTGCACCCATATTTGCAGCATAAACGATTGCCTCGTAACCTCGATATATCCCCATACCGCCTTGGTCGGAGGATGCCTTGATTGGGAGTATTGAGCAACTGAACCCAGATGAAGCAATTCCTTTGCCGTTATTTGTAACAGCGGAGGCTAAACCGGCAACGTGTGTTCCGTGAAATCCAGCAATGTTTTTGGGATTATTGTCTTCCCGCCAATTGCCATTAACTATATCCTGTTGCGTTACATTTCCAACGAAGTCCCAACCATTGACATCGTCGATTTTTCCATTACCATCGTCATCCACATTGTTGTTGGGGATTTCTTTTGTATTGGTCCAGATATTTTCAGCAAGGTCGGGATGTTCCCAATCGACTCCACTATCAATAATTGCTATCACTACTTTTTTGTTGCCTTTCGTGATTTCCCAGGCTTTTGGTAGTTGAATATTATTTATAAACCACTGCTTTGAAATTTCGGGGTCGTTCGGGATAAAATCATTTAAGAAACGTCGAAAAATTGGAACTGCATATTCAACATTGGGGTCAGCGGACAATTCCTTGCAAACTTCGTAAACGTCCAGTTCATCGGAAAAATAAAGTTCTAATATATTCTCAATCTTTTCGCTGTTATTTGCTAATGGTATCGTTGCATTATCTTCGATGAATGGAGCACGAATTTTAACAATATTATATTTCGAAAGTATTTGGGAAATAGAACTTGAAAGTATCCTATTCATATCCTTGTCGAACCCAACGGTTCTTCTCGTCTTCAAATGTATTGCATTAGGAATAAGATATTCTTTCGAAACCCGATAGATAGGAATAACATCTCCTACCGGTTTGCCTACCGAGGTGGTGCGTTCGCGATAGATAAAATACTCAATATTTCTTGCATCTTTGCTGGGATTCCCGAAGGGTTCGGCTCCCGAAAGAACCAAACTTCCCATAACAAAAAACATAAGAGTCAAAAATAACCTATTCATAAATCCTCCTAACATTAATATTCTTGCATGACAATTAAAGAATAATTTTGATTTCGAGAACCGGTAAAAACGAGTGTATAGTTTTTACCAAAAGTTAAATAGACATCGTTGAATTGAGCAAGTGTTTTGCCATCCGAATCATTTATTATAAAAAGGCTCAACTTTCTTTCGATAGGAACGCTTGCTACTTTCGATTGTGAAGCATAGGACAATTTCTCGACGATTAATTCACCATCTTCCCGGGTAGCACGAATAGTAATACTTGGAACAAATTTGCAAGCATTGATAAAGCGACGGCGGTAGGTGCGCACATCGGTTCCCATCGAAGGAATTGAGAAATCGAGCACTTCGACTTCGTTAGAATCGCCAGCAATTAAAATCATTCCTCTCTTCCCCAAATCGGGTGTAATAGGGAAATTACGCTCATTTACATAAAATATAGATAAATCCAAAGGAACCACTGTCGATGCAGACTCCTTATACTTCAATATTGCCCCATTGAGTATTCCTTGTATTCTAATTGATGCATTTTGCAGTTCGGGGTTCGCGTTGGCAATTTGAAGGAAATAACCTCGGGGAAGTAGTTTCACTTTTGCATCCTCATCGTTCTCCTCGACAATCGAGAATTGGATTTCGCCTTTGCTGTCCTTGAATACTGCAATGACATAATTTCTGTTTGGTAAGAACTCGCCAATCCCGGTTTGTAGCAATATATTTGGTTCGGACGACGAGAATAGCGTTAGCGGTAAATATCCGGGAGCAATAACAACGGGCGAAGATATTCTATTCGATTTTAGTTTCGAGGCTAAAACTTCGCCCGAAACAAACCCAAACTGATTGTTGCTTGCTCTTGCACCAAGCGATAGAGTAACCGCAATCGAATCGTCGATAGCATTAATGACCCTTACAAGCGAACGACCATTCAAAGGTTCGCGTAAGGTAACGGGATTGCCCAGAATTACTTTTACTTTGTCCAGACTATCAAAAACAAAAATCGAGTATTTTTTGTTAACCTCGAACGAATTAGTCCACAGAATATCGCCATCGGAATAGGAAAGTTTAAGGCTATCGGAAAAATCGGATTCGCAAACGGGTATTTTGTTGTAACTATCTATTGTTCCAGAAGCAAGATTCTGCGCAATTAGATATTGAGGCAATTTTGTCAAAGAAACACTTTCCGAAGAAAAGTTAATTACTCTTATGTATGCAACTCTATCTTGCAAAGACTCTAACTTACGTATAGCAGACGAGGAGTTATCGTAATCGTCGATTAGGAAAAGCTCGACTTCCCCGGACTCGTCCTTCGCTACGAAGAGTGTATATTCTTTATCTTCTGCGAAATTTATTTCGTATAAATTCAAGAGCGTTTTGTTGCCATTTTGTTCTTGAACAATCGAGATTGTGTTGCTTCCCGATTCAACAGTCTGCAAAGTGGGGAAGGCAAAATAGTTCGAACTACCAACCAGAACCTTACCATTCGGGCATCCAGAGACAACGCTGTATCGAATGGTCGAATCTTTTACGAGATTTAAAAATTTGAAGTATGATTTGAATTGCTTTGTTGGTAATCCAATCGTTGTGTATAATACCATAAATGTATCGGGGCTCCCGTTGGAACGGAAACTTTCGCCTGCAATAACCAAATAACGAGTATCGCGAACCAATCGGAGTTTTCGCGGAGCGTCGTACAGGGAATTCCCGTTCGCTTTAAAACTCATCGTAACGGAATCGCTTGGCGGTGGTTTTAATGTATCGGATAATCCTAAATATGGAACTGGATTACTTTGAACAGATTTATTTAAATCCAAAGCCAATCTACCAGAACCTCCAACAGCATTTAAAAAGCGAATACGTATAGTTTCCCTTGGAAGAGGTGGATTGACCAAAGAAGGGTCTTCGTCGGCACACCCCACCAACACCAGCAACAAAAGTAAAGCTTTGTAATATTTTCTTATTAATAGCATATTTTAATGCAATAAAAACTCAAAGTTAATCAAAAAGTTACAAACAATAAGGTAACCTCGAAAACTCGCGGGTTACCTTATTTGTCCACCACACTGACCATTATTTTGTTAAAACTACACTCATAGTCGATACATACGAATCAGTTCTCATTCGAACAAAATATAACCCACGGGAAATGTTGCTTGTTGGAACATAGAACGAGTAAGTTCCTGTTTTTAGAACACCATCGAAGATGGTTCTAACTTTTTCTCCGAGCGAATTGAACATTTCAACTCGGACATTGCTTTCGAAAGCCACTTGGATATTGACATCGAAATCTTCTGCGGTTGGATTCGGAACAATTTCTGCAAGAAAATCGGGAACCGGGGAAACGACAACCAAACGCCCTTCGGTGAAACAAGTCCGCAAATCCATCTTTATTGAACTTTCCTCGGGCAATATGCAAAGCGAGGCTTCGGGGAAAATGGCTTGTATTTTAATATCAGGTTTCGAAATATCGGAAAGATATGTACCGAAACTTATTGTCCCACTAAATTGCAACGGTGTTGTAACTATCTGTCCACTCCCTTTAATCGAGAAACCATCGGTAGTTTCTTCTACTTTCCAATTCCAACCAGCAAGAGAAGAAGTAAAGCCACTTGCAACTAAACTCTTTTTATATGTTTTGATATCAAGATTGATTTGGGTTATATCGATTTCGTGCGATTTTTGAATTGTGATTTCGAGCGGGAGATATAACTTTTTGCCAATATTTGAAAATCTTGTGTCGGCAAGTTTAATATTTGCTTTCACTGTTTCTGTAAAGACACTACCAAACAAAGGAATTGTTTTTGTACCTAAATTCGATTGAATATCCAGATTTGCAGAGTAATTAGTTTTGCCTCCTTGTGGCGTAAAACGAACAAATATTGTCCCTTTGCTTTTTGGTAGAACCGAACTTGGATAACTTGTAACCACAAAACTCGTGGCGTCGGCTCCAGAAATCGTAACCCGAGTTAAGTTGAGTGTAACATCGAACGCTGAATTATCAATTTCAACAGAAAGTTCTCTTGTTGTGCAAGCAGAAATTAAGCCAAAATCCAACGAGTCGGGGACAACAACCAAGCCTTCACCCAAACCAAATATGATGACAGTATCATTGACGATTGGGTTTTTGAGTGGTCCCGGCGCAGCATCGCATTTGATTAGAGCCACCACAGTTTTCATTCCTGGTGTTGTGGGATTAAATTCAATCGGTATCGAAACCGAGCCATTATTTTTAGGAACGTAGAAGTTTTGTGTAATGGCACCAGTTCCAAATTTAAAATCCGGAGATGATGCCATTATTACGTTTAAGACAAAAAGGTCCATCGTTTGGCTTGGGTTCGTAATCACAAGGCGAGCAGTAATCGGTGTATTTATTGGGGTAGAACCACAATCAACATCGGGGGCAGTAACCTTTGGTAGCCCACCAATACCAATTAATTCAGCTTTC
>CAZPSM010000026.1:10973-26260 GCA_964589125.1 uncultured Hyphomicrobiales bacterium
AGTGGATTAGGGTTGCCTTGCACAGCAACAACGATTGCATTACTTTTGAAACCTTCATCTTGCGGCTTGAAGGTTACAGGAATACTCAGCCGTTCGCTAGGGTAAAGTGTCATTGGTAACGAAAAACCAAGATTTGCAGCGAAATTCGGGTCATTCGGATTCTCCAATGCCAACGAAGTAATTGTAACAGCCAAAGAACCACCATTCTCAATTATATAAACGCTATCGTTATCTGTAATGATCCGACGAGTTCCAAAATCCATTGTGGGCAACGGTAAATCAGAAGGAATCCCATTCCCGGTCAAAGTTGTTCGAAAATCGCCACAAGATGTTGGAATAGCGTACCTTAAGTATGCAGTTTTATTTCCTTGCGATTGAGGATTAAACGAAACGGTAATACTAAGACATTGTCCGGGCTCTAATTTGAATTTCCCACCACCGGTAATAATTCTGAACTCGTCTTTGTTTGCACCCTCGAGCGTTACTTCTCCATCAATTGCAACAGCAGTAGTATTTTTGAAGACGCAATTGTCTGTTCTATTATCCGAAGAAAGCACCGGAACACTTCCAAAATCAATGATGTTCGTAGCATCACCCCCACAAGGTGCAACAAGAAGGACTGGAGGAGAATTGCACGGAGAAGCGTCGAGCGAGAAACTAATCTGCGAAGAAGCAGTTGGCGGGCTTTCAACATAATTAATATCTATCGTATGGCTGGTGTTTTTTGCCAACACGAAAGGTGGCGTTTTGCCTTTCCAATCAACCGAGAACTTCGATGTTAGAGGGAACAATGTAAAATTATTGATGGTTACATCGGTATTCCTTGCTGTGAAAGTAAGTTGGCGTGTGGTAGTTCCAATTCCGGGAGCACCAAACAACAGCAAAGAATCGGAAAGTTCGATTTTTGCAATACTTATTGTTGGAGCAAGATAGGAAGTTACGACTGAATCTGGGATTCGTTTAAAGATTGCCTTAATATTTCTGTTCCTACTGGCTTCGTCGCAACCAAATGGACTAATCCAAGTAAGATAGCACACATTTCGGCTTTGTATATCGCCAACAATCTTCTTAAAAGCATCTATTAAGGCTGATTTGCTCATAACAGAAAAACTTCTGCCACCGGTGTTCTGGGAAATCCAATCGAGTTGAGAATTCACTGGTGTTGTAATAAAGATAGAATAGACTTGGGCTTTTATTCGTTTAGCATAACTTATTACTGTGTCTCTTTTCCAATCGGGGAAAGGCCGTTCTGGTTCGCCATCCGACAAAAATATGACCACGCGCCGAAGGTCTTTCGGTGCAGTTGCAAGCAATGGCAATGCACCAAGTGGAGGAACGTTCCTCACAAAAGGAGGATAAAAATCGGTCGAGCCAGCTGCAATTGTCATATTGATATTAAGCCAATCGTATGCCGGTTGTTTGGTATCGAAAAGAGGACTTGTTTTGTAGACATCCCCGGCGAAAAGGACGAAACCCACAACCGAAGGAGGGTCGATTTTGATTGAATCAAGGAAAGCAAAGGCTCCTTGCTTTACCCAATCGAATCTTCGCTCGCCGCCTCCAGCATCGGCATTCATCGAAGTGCTTACGTCGAGCACCAGAACCACAGCCAACTGTGGATAAAAATTAACCTTTTTGCAATCCACACCGACCGAGGCATTCATCAACTGCCCGTTCTCGTATAAATCAAAATCCGCGGCTGTAACATTGGGGTAATCGACCCCCATCGGTGTTCTTGCGTAAAACATCGCTTTCATCTGTGGGAAGTTAGTAGTATCGAACGAATATAAACTGAAGGATTGTGCAAATGTCGGAAAATAACCTAACACTAACAACAAAACTACAATCGAGAATTTTGGTATTGCTTTCATTTTTCCCTCACTGAATTTATTTACCATATAATAGACAGACAAAACTTTTAAATGTTACACATTTCGACCAATACAAAAGTAATATAGGAAAGATACGGAAAAAATAACAAATCTCGTTATTTTTTTGTAACAAATTCGTTTTTTATTTTGTAATATTTTGAACTACAAAATGGAACTTTATGTATAAACGATTTTTGGGCTTTTGCTTCTTCACATTTATTCTACTGTTTCCAATGGTTTTGTTGAGCCAAAAATGCAAAGATTTTTTGCTGTTCGATGGCTCCGAAAAATTAGTAAACTATGGAATCGACACCACTGGAAACTGGTGGATTTTATCGCAACCCTACACAAATGAGTACCGTTACATAATTAATGGGATGCAAAGCAATACATACAAATCAGTTTCGCAAATTGTTTTTTCGCCCGATGGCGAAAAATGGCTCTTTTTTGGTAGAGACAATACTAACTGGTATCTTGTATTGCCCGATACAACAATTAGTTGTGTTGCCCAAGAAATAGTTGATTATGGTTTTGCTCCAAACTCGCAAAATTATTATTATGCCATACGCAATGGGAACCAAACAACCGTGTATTATAATCACAGAACAGACGATATTATAAATTTCTCAGGGAAAATCTATCCAAACCAGTTTGGCAACAAGATTGCTTTTGTTCTGCGGCGAGGCAAACTCGAACATCTTGTTGTCGATGGAATCGAAACCGAGGCTTTCGACGAAATTAAGCCATTAGGTTTTTGGAACGACGATTCATTTGTCTTTGCTGGAAGACGTGGTTCTCTATGGGAAATTTATCGTGGTCCAAAACCTATCGCCGAACAATTCTCGCAACTAATCGATATGAAAATAAATCTAATTGGAACAGTCGCCGCATTTCTAATTCGTAACACCGCAGGAAATGCTTATGCTATTCTTTATTCCGACGAGTTCAGCGAGCCGATTTATTCTAAACCCTACGATGCTGTTTCGAACCTTGCACTCCACCCGACGGAAGCTTTGATTAGTTTTTCTGCAACCAAGAATCTTGCAAATTATGTAGTCTATGGTGGAGTGGAGTATCCTCTTGGAGAATTTTCCGCCATTCCCAAATTTACTTTCGATGGTTCGGAAATTTACTACCTCTATTGCAACATAGAATGCTATTTGTACGTGGATGGCAAACGTTTCGCCTTGACTTCGAATTTAAGCCCGGGAAACATAATCGCCCGAAGCCCCCATACATCGACGATTGCTTATTCAAATTTTAATTCAATGATTATGTATAATTACAACAACAACATACAATACTCCGGAATGATGGTCGATAGCATTATCGCACCGATTTACAACAGCAAAACGGAAGAATATCAAACGCTCGGCTCTATAGGAAATAAATTATATCTTCTTACTTGTAAACCTTAGAACTTTCTTAATTGCAAGGCTATGCGCAGTTCTAACGAAATCAACCAATAACTCAACCGATAGTTTTTCCCTCTATTGGTATTGGTTGTCAACGGTATACCTTGTGTATATGATAATCCAGCAAATACATTTGTTCCAAGATTAAATAAAAATCCAACAGAGGGAAGCAAACTAATAGATGGAGAGGTTGCGTTCTCAATTTTCCCGTCCTCAACTGTTGCAATTGTAGAATTAGTCCCGGGTAGATAAAGTTTAACAATTTCTCCATTTTCGAGCCTGACGGTTCGGTCGAGCAATTCTTTTGTATGCAAAACAGCCGATGAGATTGGAAATGCGACATCGATACCTAATCGAAAAAAAGCAAAGTCGAATGGTGTTAAATTTATAAATGGAATAAGACTGATGTAGTTAAAAGAGGTTTTTGCTTGTTGGCGGAAATTGACAGAAGCATCAAAAGTGTCCCTACCGCTTTCGGAAATAAATGGGACAAGTTCCTTTTGTTGGAAAGATGCAGTGCTCGAAAGCAACTGGTATCCTAAAATGCCTCCCCATTGAAAAAATGAAGTGAAATCTTGTTGATAAAGTAACCCCGCAAAAAAGTTGATTTTGCCTCCATCGGTGAAATTGGGACAATCGCAACTCGGAAAGAATTCTCCACTTTGCCAAGTTGGACCCAACCCAACAAGGATTCCTATTTCTCTTTGCGTTTTAGCCGCACCTGGACCAAGCGGCGAAGGAGCCTCTTCCCGCTGTGCATAAGCAAAATAGACAACAACAAAGAAAACAGAAAAAGAAATTAAAAAAATACTTAAATTTGTTATTTTATCTATTTTCATAGTACTTAAATTGATTTTTAATTAAACTTTTATCCTTAAATGTAAATGGAACAAAACAATAACAACGTCACAGAAACTAAAGTTACAAATCCAAAAAACGAAAATAACAATATTGTTGTTAACGAACAAGAGGCAGTTTTTCCCGATTTTATGATGAACGTTCGGGCAAATGCAATAAAAATTCTTAACCGCTTCGAAAGGAGCGACTCCTACATAGAAAAACTTTTGGATAAATCTATAAAACAATACAATTTTAACGAACTCGACCGAGGGCTACTTACTGAACTTGTCTATGGAGTTATCCGCTGGAAAGCCAAACTCGACTATGTCCTTGTTGGATTCTATTTTGGCGATTATCTGAAGTGCCTCAATGTAGTTAAAAATGCAATGCGTGTGGCTCTTTACCAAATTATGTTTCTCGATAAAATTCCAACATACGCCGCAATTAACGAGTCGGTAGAGTATGTTAAAAGGATACAAGGCGAAAAAACCGCGGGCATTGTCAATGCTGTTCTAAGAAATATCGCCAGAAACATCGATAACATACGATACCCCGAACGCGAAGAGGATATCGTTTATCATCTTTCGGTAATGTATTCGTATCCACGCTGGATTGTTAAACGCTGGCTGGAACGTTTCGGCGAAATAGATGCAGAAAAAATGCTTTTCACCAATAACCGACGCCCATATATTACTTTGCGGACAAATGTCTATAAAACGAATACACAATTTATAATCGGTGAACTGAAAAAGATGAACGTTCAATTCTTTGTTTCGCCTTATCTTTCGGATTCCATCGTTGTTCGGAACCCTAAATTTAATATCGTAAAAACACCACTTTTCGAAGAAGGTTATGTAACAGTCCAAGATACAAGTGCAACTCTTGCAGCGTTCCTTGCCCAACCTAAACCCGGACAACTCGTTTATGATTTGTGTGCTGCTCCCGGAGGAAAAAGTTTCTACATTGCAGAACTAATGAAAAATACGGGGCGAATAATCGCTTTGGACAAATATCCTTCGAAACTTAAATTTGTTGAAGAAGGTGCTAAACGTTTGGGATTGACGAACATCGAAATACAAGCCGGCGATGCCCAAGAAATTACGTTCGACGAACCCGCCGATATTGTTTTTGCCGATGTTCCTTGTTCGGGTTTAGGAACAATATCGAAGAACCCCGACATAAAATGGAAGCGCGAAAGAGAGGATATTTATGTCCTTTCAAATCTTCAAAAGAAAATACTCGCAAATGCAGCAAAAAATGTAAAGGTCGGCGGAGCATTAATCTATTCGACTTGCACAACCGAACCCGAAGAAAATGAGCAGAATATTGAATGGTTCCTTCAAAACTTTCCAAATTTTGAACTCGACCCAGCAGAAAAATACATACTACCAAAACTCTGCGAAAACAGTTTTTTAGTTACTTTACCATACAAGCATTTCCTCGATGGAGCCTTTGCGGCAAGATTGATAAGAAAAATGTAAGATGCCAACATTTAACGCCAGCATGCGTGATACACTGCACAAGCTATTAATTTAAATACAACTTTTGTAATATATTTTTTTTCAAACAGAGAAGGGTTCGATTACAGAAAAATAGTCACACTATTAAAGGAAAGGTTCAGCATAGAAAAAATTATATATTTCCCATTTAATATTCTCGGCACAAATTTCAATTATAGGATTATACTGCAATGTGGGAAAAACATTTGATGGTAAAAAACTTTGCTAATATTAAAATGGAACACCAGTTTTGGCTGAATTACTTCATCACAAGTTCTGGTCTTCTAATTCGACGCAAATTTGTTATATTTGTTACTGTCGAAATTTTGTTTTTTTATCAAGGAGAAAAGAATGAAAATCAAAATTGATCCAAAAAGCAACAAACTTGTTTCCGAGGATGAAAACCTTACGTTAGAACCTAACAATTTGAAAATCTCTCAAAAAGAAAAAAAGGGAAAAGGGAAGAAAAGTATTACGGTTACTTCTAATGGGATTTTAGAAGAAGAAAGCAAAATCAAATCGGTTACAAAACGTAAGTAGCGTTTCTCTCCGTTAGAAGGAATCGAAGATTTAGGCAATTCAATGCTTTCCTAAATCTTAACACAATTAATCTCCAAATGTTTAATGAAGCAAACATTTGGAGATGGATAAGATACAGCAACAAAATACACAACATCACTAAACTATTTACTATTCTTTCGGTAACTTAAAAATGAAATTTTTATAAAAGTATCTGAAACGTTGGAAACAAAAGATTGGCACTTTACTCCAACACAACAGGCGATTGGAGCACAGCAAGCGGGTTCCAGGCTCTTTATTCCAACACGACGGGCAGTCGGAATACAGCACTGGGATTCTATGCGGGTTCCAGCATCACAACGGGTTCCAATAATACTGTTATTGGATTTAACGCTCAATCAAGTAGTGCTACTGTTAATAATGAAGTTACACTTGGCAATAGCAGCAATAATGTTTATCGGATGTATGCCGCATCGTGGACAAATGTATCGGATGCCCGTTATAAGCACGATATCCAAGATTTGAAATTTGGTTTGAATTTTATTATGAAATTAAAGCCGAGACGATATATTTACAATAACTCCACAGATAACAAAATAACAATGAGATTTGTTGCCCAAGAAGTGCAAAGTGTGATGAACACCTTTGGTATGAATAATTACAACTTGGTCAAACCATTCGAAAAAGATTACCTTGGCTTGAACACAACCGAAATCGAGACGTTACGCAATGAAATAGAAAACATCAAAAAGTATTTGGTGAACATCGGAGCAATGGGCTCAGCAAAGTAACTGCGTTCCCACACAGCGAGGGCTTCAGCCCCTCTCGACCCATATGGTTAACGTTGGTGCAATGGGCTCAGCAAAGTAATGAAGATTGAACAAGGGGTTGCAACCCCTTGTTTGCTCCCTTCTTTGTCATTCTGAACGTAGCGTAGCGAAGTGAAGAATCTAAAAGAGAGACAGTGGAAGAGATTCTTCACTTCTTCCGTTCAGAATGATGCACAATTCCCCCTCTCCGAGGGGGCGTAAGGGAATATCCTCATACACATCCCAATGTTTAGACACATAGTAATGTGTCCCTACAACCTAAATTGAACACTTGTAGGAGGTATGTCGCGATACGCCTATCCATTATAGGTGGTATATTTTACATAATTGCCTACGTTAATTAATAGAGCGAAATTTACTTTTCAAAAGTAAATAAATGTAACTTAAAATCGTTTATTGCAATTTGTAAATTTAATGATTCGGCGTATGGTGGATATCCGAGAATTAAACGAAAGAATCCAGCACGAAAGTGCTTTCGTCGATACCTTATTGCTCGAAATTGGCAAGGTTATTGTTGGACAGCGAGCAATGGTCGAGCGTTTGTTGATTGGGCTTCTTTCGAACGGACACATACTTTTGGAAGGTGTCCCGGGATTAGCAAAAACATTGGCAATCAAGACTCTTGCTTCCGCAATAAACGCAAAGTTCAATCGTATTCAATTCACACCCGATTTGCTCCCAGCAGATTTGACCGGGACAATGATATACAACCATCAATCGCAAGGCTTTTCTGTTCGCAAAGGTCCAATTTTTGCGAACTTTATCCTTGCCGATGAAATCAACCGCGCTCCTGCAAAAGTGCAGAGTGCTTTGCTCGAAGCAATGCAGGAACGCCAGGTTACTATCGGGGAGGAAACTTTTCGCCTTCCCGACCCCTTCCTTGTGCTTGCCACACAGAACCCGATTGAACAAGAAGGAACTTACCCGCTACCCGAAGCACAAGTGGATAGATTTATGCTCAAAGTAGTAATTACATACCCAACCCGTGACGAAGAACTGGCAATAATCCGAGAAAATTTAGGCAAGGAATTCCCGCAACCGAATCCAGTTGTTGAACCCAAAGATATCGTTGCTGCACGCGAAATTGTTAGAGATGTGTATATGGACGAGAAAATCGAGCAGTATATTCTCGATATAGTGTTTGCCACACGTTACCCCGAAAAGTTCCAACTCGAGCAGTTAAAACCACTTATTACATATCCAGCCTCGCCTCGAGCCTCGATATACCTTGCTTATGCGTCGAAAGCCTATGCTTTTATTCATCGGCGAGGTTATGTTGTTCCGGAAGACGTTCGAGCAGTTTGCCTCGATGTTCTTCGCCACCGGATTGGGCTTTCTTACGAAGCCGAAGCAGAAAACGTTGGAACAGAAGACATCGTCAATGAAATATTGAACAAAGTAGAAGTTCCATAACTTGTGTGGGAAATGGATACCACCGAACTCCTTCGCAAAGTAAGGAAAATCGAGATTAGAACACGTGGGCTTTCGCGGCACATTTTTTCGGGGCAATACCATAGTGCATTTAAAGGGCGCGGTATCGCTTTCAGCGAGGTTCGAGAATATCAGTATGGCGACGAGATTCGAGCAATCGATTGGAATGTTACCGCTCGATTTAATCATCCTTATGTGAAAGTCTTCGAAGAAGAACGCGAACTAACAGTAATTTTGTTAATCGATATTAGCCAATCCCAGGCTTTCGGAACAAGTGTGAGTTCCAAGAGAAACATTGTTGCCGAAATTTCGGCTGTTCTTGCCTTTTCTGCTTTGCAAAACAACGATAAAATCGGTGCAATTCTTTTTGCAAACGACATTGAAAAGTTTATTCCTCCGAAGAAAGGTAGAACACATGTGCTTCATATTATTCGGGAACTTTTGTATTTCGAGCCAAAAACAAAAGGAACGAATATCGCAAAGGCGCTTGAGTTTTTGTTCAATTCCATCAAAAAGCGAGCGATTGTCTTTGTTATTTCCGACTTTTTGGCTAACGATTTCGAAAACCCCTTGAAAATCGTAGCTCGCAAACACGATACGATTGCTATTCAAATCTACGACAAACGCGAAGAGGTTATTCCCAAACTCGACTTATTCTATGCTATGGATTCTGAAACGGGCGAAACACTTTGGTTCGATGCAAGCGACCCTGTTTCGTTGCGGAACTATCAGATATGGTGGTCTTCGCAACAAATTAGACTGCAAGAAATTCTAAGTCGCAACAAAGTGGATTTAATTCGCTTCGCGACCGATGAACCCTATATCGCTCCATTAATCGAGTTTTTCCGTCGTCGTGGTAAAAGATATTGAGTGCTATGCAAAAAAACATTCTAATAATCTTATTGGCTTTGGCTTATTATTTCTTTAACCCTATGACTGCCGAAAGCCAAGAGGTTCAAGCCAAAGTTTGGCTCGATACCACACACATCCTTATCGGCGACCAAGTTAACCTAAATCTCGAAATCAAAAGCATTCCCCGAACAAATATAGTTTTTCCCGAATTAAAGGATTCTATTGGCAAACTCGAAATTGTTTACGTCTCGCCAATCGATACACAAAAAATCGAAAACGGCTATCTATTGAAACGACATTACACATTGACCTGTTTCGATAGCGGCGACTTTGTTATTCCACCCTTGACGTTCTTATATCAAAAGCAAAATATTTCAACACTTTCAACTCTGGCGACCGACTCGTTGTTTTTGTGGGTATCCACCGTTGCTGTCGATACAACCAAAGATATAAAAGATATAAAGAATATTGTCGAAATTCCTCGCTCTTTCTGGGATTATCTGCCATATATTGCTGGTGTCCTCCTATTTCTGGGAATTGCATACCTTGCTTATTATTTGATTCGCAAGCGGAAACGAAGCGAACTGCCCGTTGAACTCCGGGTTCCTCCCCACATCCTTGCACTCGAAGCCTTGAAGCAACTTGATAGTGAAAAACTTTGGCAAAAAGGACAAATAAAGGAATTCCACACACGGCTTTCGGAAATTGTTAGGACCTACATCGAACGTAGATTCAAAATCCCCGCACTCGAAATGATTACTTCCGAAATTATCTCGGCACTTAAACTGAACGAAATTGCCGAACCTCGACTTATCGAAAGACTCAAAAAAGCCTTCGAACTCTCGGATTTAGTCAAATTCGCAAAGTTTATTCCCTTGCCCGATGAACATACTTTTTGCTTCAAAACCGCCCTCGAATTCATAGAAGAAACCAAACCCGAAGAGATTGTCGAAGAAACAAAGAAGGAAGAGTAACTATGCAAATACACTTTGCAAATCCTTCGTTGTTATATTTATTATTGATTATTCCGTTGCTCATCGTTTGGTATTATTTCCGACATAAAAAGAATTATGTTCCTATTACTTTCTCTACTGGCGAGGGTTTCAAACGGACAAAGCCAACGCTACGCATCCGAATGATTCATCTTCCTTTTGCCCTTCGACTATTTGCCTTAGCGCTCTTCATCGTTGCACTTGCTCGCCCACAAAGTTCAAGCAGTCAACGTGAGGTGGAAACCGAGGGTATCGACATAGTTATATCGCTCGACATTTCTGGTTCGATGCTTGCCGAAGATTTCAAACCGAATCGGCTCGAAGCGGCAAAAAGGATTACAGAAAAGTTTATCGATGCACGCACAAACGATAGAATCGGATTGGTAATTTTCAGTGCCAAAAGTTTCACACAATGCCCGGTTACGATTGACCATTCAGTTTTGAAAAACTTATTGAAGCAAATAAAATCGGGGTTAATCGAAGACGGCACTGCTATTGGGATGGGACTGGCAACCGCTGTCGACCGTCTTCGCGATAGCAAAGCCAAAAGCAAAGTAATTATTCTTCTAACCGATGGAATAAACAACACTGGCATCGTCTCGCCTTTGACCGCCGCAGAATTAGCAAAAACCTTCAATATTAAAGTTTATACCATCGGAGTTGGAACACTTGGCAAGGCTCCCTATCCAATCCAAACCCCCTTCGGAATTCAATATATGAATGTCGATGTTGAAATCGATGAGCCTTTGCTCCAAGAAATTGCCAAGTCCACCGGCGGGAAATACTTCCGTGCAACTAACAACAAAGCATTAGAAACTATTTACAACGAAATCGACAAAATGGAAAAAACTAAGGTTGAGCAAAGGGTCTTCACAAACTTCACCGATGAGTTTTTTCCCTTCCTTCTTGCTGGTTCAATTATTTTGCTCTTGGAAATTCTGTCGAAAATCACTATTTTTCGAAAGTTACCATAGAAATTATTGAAAAAGAGAAATAAGTAAAATGAAAAAAATTGTAAGTATAGTTTACCCAAAGCCTTGTATATCGAGATTAAGAGCATAATGAGTATTCACTATTCCTTAAAGTCGTTAACGAAAGTATCATTCCCTTTTTTCTTAGGAATTGTATTCTTATTTAATTTTTCTAATGCAGAAGGGAATCTGCCGTCTTCGAAGCAAGGTCGAGCCGAGCCCAACACAACAAATCAGTACGGAGTTTTTGCCGCCTATAACCTCAATTTCCATATTGCCGATTTTCGGAAACTTCCCGGTATCCCTAATTGTTGCCAAGGCTTTAAAAATGGACAAGGCAGTGGATTTACCATCGGTGCATTTACAGAAATGCCATTGCCATATTCGCTTTTTGCGGGGTTGCGGGCTTCATTTTCTCAACTCGACGGCTGGCTTAAACAAAATGAAGAAACTTGGGTCCGAGTGGACAACGACACACTACTTGGTATCTTTGAACATAATTTAAAAACACAGTATTCGACTTTTGGATTCGAACCATACCTTCGCTTTAAAATAACAGAAGGGTTGAGCATTAGTTTCGGCGGTAGAATCGCTTTTCCAGTAATTAAAAAGTTCCAACAATGGGAAGAGCTTGTTGAACCTTCGGACCGCGGAGTTTTTATCGATACACAATCGCGCCGAAGGAACGAATATTCGGGGACATTACCAAAAGCGAAAGAAGTGCAAACCGATTTGCATTTCGGAATCCATTACGATTTGCCTTTAAACCGCCGACGCTCGTTTTTGCTTTCACCTTTCGTTTCCTTTCACTTCGGATTGACAAATATCGTAGATAGTTTGAAGTGGAAAAGCCATTCGTTTCGCCTTGGGCTTGCTCTACACTATAATCCAGTGGAGGCCCCGAAAGTTCTTCCCCCAACCGAAGAATGGAAAACCGAGCTCAATATCGATACACTGGTTGTTGAAAACGAAAAAGTCGAACGTTCTCGATTCGTTCAAGGAAAAGCAAAACACGATACTGCAATTACAGTTCGTGAAAACAACATCATCTATACCGAAATCATTACTCGAACCGATACTATGTATCGAAAGCCGAAGCCAATTGCTAAAATTGAGCCGAACACCGGGACCATACATCTTCGGACACAATTTGTAACCCAAGCGTTTCCACTCCTTCCAATTGTCTTTTTCGAATACGATTCCGATTCTATCGGCGAATTTTATCGAAAGATTGAAAAGCCCGAAGAGTTTAATTATGATAGTCTACCAACACGTCCACTCGATTTGAATCGCGAGATTCTGAATATTATTGGCTACCGTTTAACACTAAACCCAAAAGCAAAAATTACAATTGTAGGTTATGCGGACTCTTCAACGGAAAAAGCCGACTGTTCGCTTGCGCGAAGACGGGCCGAATCGGCAAAAAATTACCTTACAAGCGTTTGGAGGATTGACCCAAAAAGAATTGCTATTCAAACCTCCAGAATCAATTGTTATCCTCGTGAACGGACAATTACACAAAACGATAGCGGTTTTGCAGAAAACCGCCGTATAGAAATCTTATCGAAAGATCCAGAAGTCCTTCAAAAAAAAAAAAAAAAACGATTTCTCGAAGTCCTGGATTTCAAACCAAAAGAACTAATATTCAATCCCGAAGGCTCTCGCTTGTTTGGGATTAAGAAATGGAGCCTTAAAGTTCTGCGGGGTAAAGAGTTGCTCCTATCCTACTCGGGGTACTCGGAACCTCAAACGATTAAAGAAGAAGTCAATAACAATTTTTTGGATATTCTTACCAATAATCAATCTCTAACGGTTGAATTTACATTAGAAGACATTGAAGGCAACATTTCGAAGGACACGAAACAGATAAAGGTGGTTAACGATACCTCCGAGGTTGAAATTCAACGGCTCTCGCTTATTCTATTTAACGTTTCGAGTGCCGATATTCCACGACTTACTCAACTCGAAATCGGGAAGTTTTTGAAAACTAACTCTGAACTTACGCAAGCAAGAATACTTGGATATTCCGATATACTCGGCGATAGGGACTACAACTATTCTCTTTCGGAACGGCGAGCACAAAAAACTCTCGATTTGATTAAGAAATTTGACCCCAATATTGAAATCATCGAAGTAAAGGGGCTCGGCTCGTCGGTTTTCCCACAAGGCTTAAATTCCTATTCGACTCCTGCTGAACGTTTCCTTTCGCGAACCGTTTACATCGAATTGATTAAGAAGTGGAAGTAGTTTCAGACTCGTCGGGGGCTTTTGGTTCCACCATAATTACCTCCTCGCGAGTCATTACAACTGTTCCCGGTGGCATACCTTTGGGCTTGTGAATATATTTCCTTTGGGTATAAGCAACCGGGGTATATTTCGATTTGCGCGCTTTGGAAAAATAGCCTGCAATTTGTCCTGCTTTTTCAATGATGTGTTTCGGTGGAACTTTACCTCGGTTGACTCGCAGAACGCAGTGGCTTCCACCAACTGAACGTGCGTGGAACCAGTAATCGTTCGGCTTTGCGAATCCAAAGGTAAGCTCGTCGTTGTTGCGAGCGTTCTTCCCTACATAAAGAACGTATCCATCGCCCAAATCAAAGTGTCGGAACTTCCCGCCTCTCTGGTCTTCATCCGTTGAGCTAATTTCACCGAAAAAGTCTTTGTGTTTCATTTCAAACTCTTCAAATTTTAAAATATCCTGGATTGAAAGTAATTCGTTGTGTAAATCTTCGTATTTGGCGATTGAATCCAGAATTTCTTTCTCTTTTAGTTCAAGGCGGGGATTACGATTCTGCAACTTTTTTGCTTTTTCATAATACATTTGTGAATTTTCGAGCAAAGTTAGTTCTGGCTTCAAAGGAATTTCAATAGGGTTGGAGTTGAAATCAAAAGTTTTGAATTTCGATAAGCCTTTTTGTTTCGTATTCGGTTGCGAAACAAGTATGTCCCCATATAATTTATACAATTTATACAACATCTGGGTTTCTACCACAGACTTCGATTGTCGCAAAGATTCTTGCATCCCTCGTAGATACTTTAATTTCGATTCAATGTTCTTTTTTGCAATTTCATATTTTTCTTTTAGATTTTGAAGTTTAATGCTTTTAACATAGAAGTCGAAAGCAGATGCCGAAATGGAATTGTATTTCTTAATAAGACGTCCTTCGTTCAATGGTATTAGCGATAGGAAATATTCATTGTTTATGAAGTAGAGTTCAAAGTACTCAGCCGATTCCAATTTTGTGGTAAATTTATGCACAGCAGTCTCGAGTTGTTGCCTTTCCATTTCCGTTACTTGGCTAAGCCGAAGATTTGGCGAAAATCCAATTTCCGACAAAAGCAACCTGGCGTAGTATTTACCCAAAAACTTCTCCTTCGAAAGAAAGTCGAAAATGCTTTTATCCGCAGACACAGAACTTGTTTCCTTTGCAATTTGGAAGTTTGTTCCGATATATTTTTTCGACGACTTGAACGAATCCACAATTACGTTATTCCGATTTGTTAAAAAAGCATTGTTCCGGCTTCCACCGAAAAGGACAAAGAACAAATTGAAATCGTGGAACTCGAAGCAAACAATCCTTTGATTTTCGACTTGTGTTATTCGTAAAATTTTTTGTCCGATAATTTTAGGGAACAAGTCCATCGAATTGGATTTAGCACGAGCGAACGATTTGCGGAGGAAAATAGAACCAAGCCGAGTATCCGCCGAAAAATGCAAACAGAACTCGTTTTTGCCATCATAGGTTTGAAGGACGAATGTATCGCGCTCTTGTGTGAAGCATTCATAGACCACCGAACCAACCAACGTTTGGAGTTCTCGGGTTATATGTTGCAATGTAAAATAGTTGCGTAGCATCGAAAGAATTCTGAGTTCAATCCCTAAACAATTCATAGAAACGAGCAAATGGTGTAAATAATTTGCTGATTATGTAAAATATGCTAACTATACAAGTAGAAGCAATTTATGAATTGCCCCTACAATTTATGAGATAGCCACTTCCTTGTCATCCCGTGCCCCGTTCTCCGAGAGAAGGCGGAACGAAGAATCTTCTTTCTGTGTCATTCTG
>CAZPSM010000027.1:0-25861 GCA_964589125.1 uncultured Hyphomicrobiales bacterium
CGTTCAAACGAATAGTGGAAAGATTGGTTTGCATATCGTGCGCAAGTTGTGCAAGATTTGTCAATCGCTGTCGCCCTAATACCTCGGTAATATCTGTTCCAGTTATTACAGCCCCTTTGAATGAGCCAGCAATATTCTTTAATGGCAAAACCGTAAACAACCATTCATATTCAGTTTTGTTGCGAATGAAATTGATTTTTTGCATAAAAGTATCGCGCGAGACAATAACTTTTTCGACCAATTCATTTAAATTCTTTAAATGCTCCATAGCACAGTAATAACTGAATATTCTTCGTAATGGGACACTTTCGGTAATGCCAAGCATATCTTTGCCACTATTATTCGAAGCAAGAAGACGACCAAACTTATCGACAATAAACACAACACCAGTGGTAGGAACTTCTATTAGTGCTTTCAAAAGTCTTTTTTGTTTATAGTATATTCTGCCTAAAAACACCAAAGCCAGCACAAGAACAAGCGGAACTATGATTTTGCCAAAGTTCTTTATGAACCTCGATAAAAGCCAAAAGGAATGTTCAAATTCCTCCAAAACCAAAGAAGACGTCTTGGAGTTAAAAACAAGATATTTGCCTACCCGATACAAATTCAGGCTTTCTGGAAAGAACTCACCCAGAGAAATAAAATCGTGTGCTACAATATCGCCTTCAAAATTCAATACAGCAATGCCATTATGGAAAATACAAAATATTTGTTCGCCCAATAAATAAACTCCATAGGGTTCAGAAAGCTCCCGAGGAATTTCAACAAATTTTTCTCCAATCTTTTTGTTAAAATCTTCATATTCCGCAATAACAAAAATATATCCAGTTTCGAGGCTACGTAGATAGTAGAAAAATTCCTTACCATTTCTTTCAACAATTGAAATCCTATTCGCCTTGGATTCTATCCAAAATTTATTGACAATTCCTTTGTCGAAATGGGCAACCTGGAAAAGTGAACTGTTGTAGAACTTGGACGAAGACGTTGCAACAAGTTCTTTCCCAAATTGTTTTATATTTACCTCGTCGCTGATATCGATTCGACAAAGGAATTTATCGTTGCCAATGCTATCGACGATTTGAATCAACCCATTGCCTTCTTCGAACTTAACATAAGCAATCTTGTAATTATTTCCGGTCAAGAAACAAGCAGTCATCACATTCTTGGCAACTAATTGGCAATCAATTTCCGAGGGAAAGAGCTTAACAAGATAAAGCGAATTGTTTACAAGTAGAAGAACTTCGCTTTGCCCATTTTGGTCCAGCCAATTCACTCGCTCAAAACTGAAAAACCCTTCTTCGTTTGGTACTTCGGCAAAAGCCGAAATTTGTAAGTTCGTATCGAGACGCGAAATGAACAAACGGGCCTCTTCGGTAGATAGCAAAAGCAAGGACTTTTGGAATTCCCGTGAAGAAATGACAGAAGGAGGAATAGTAGGAATCCCAGTTACATTGCCGCGTTTGATTCCCTTCCAGAAAAAGACCGATTCAGCAAATTCTCCAAAAGTAGGCTTTACAAAAAAAGAATAATAATTTCCATCGGCCGCAAATGAAATTAATTTTCCCCCTGATTCATAACTCAAGACCGAGTATGAATACGGGTACGTATTATCGGCTTGAGCAAAGGACAAACAAAAAATAAACAGAACTATTAAACTACTCAATTTGGCAAACACAGAACGCTTCGATTCCTTCACCACGACCAATATATCCCATTTTTTCATTAGTTTTAGCCTTAACATTCACTTTGCAACTATCAATGCTACATAATCTTGCGACGTTTTCCTTGATTTTTTGTTTGAAATTTCCCAATTTTACCAATTCAAACACAATAGTAAAGTCAATATTTATAATTGTCTTATTCTCTTGTCTCAATATTTCAAGAACTTGGGCGAGTAGCTTACTGCTTTCTATATCCTTGAATTTTGGGTCGGTATCGGGAAACAACGTTCCAATATCCCCTTTTCCCATTGCACCAAGAAGTGCATCGATAAGAGAATGTAAAACAACGTCGCCATCGCTATGAGCAAAAGGACCGAAATTCTCTTCAATTAAAATTCCACCGAGCAGAAGCTTCCGTCCTTTTACAATTCTATGCGAATCGAAACCAAAACCAATCATTTCATTTATATGTCATCGTGTAACCAATTTTGAACCAGGGAAGCATATTTTTTCGACAGAGACATTGCAGTCTCATATTGGTCGCTTTCGCCGATTACCAGAAATTCTGGTCTTTCAAGGTCGGGATAAAGCAAAACCGAATCGCCATTGATGAAAATTTTTACTCCTTCGACCAACAAATGTTCAAAATCTGAAGCATATTCCAAGGCACGGCGAATGACTTTACCTTTAAATTCCCACGGGCATTCCACATTCACAGTGTGTTTGAAACGGCGAGGTAATTGTTCATCCAATTCAGTTACCTTATATTCAGTTCTCGCCAACATTTCAAGAATTTTGCCAATAGTAAACATTCCATCGCTTGCGAACAAAAAATCCGTGAAGATGAAACCACCCCAAACACCCCCGACGAAAAGGACATTTTCCTGGCGGGTTGCCTCCATCATAGCAGAATGAGAATTTTTGATTCTGAAAACTTCGACATTGTAGTCCTTTGCAATTTGTTCAATTTCGTTGGTCGAAACAATCGAAATCCCAATTTTATATGGTTCACGTTCACGATTTGTTTCGAGGAACAACTTTGTAACAATTGTCAATAGACGTTGTGGGTCGTAAAGAACTCCGCGTTGGTCAATAAGCGAAATTTTTTCGGCTCCGGGTTCGATAATGAACCCAAGTTCATAACCCAAAGATTTCATTATACGAGCTGCTTCGTTGCTGGTGGATTCAGCAACTCCATCTTGCAACGGCTTATGTTTCATTGCATCGACATAGTCGTGCAAAGAAAGTGTTTCGACATTCAAAGAACCAAGAATAATTGGGAATATAGATGATGCCAAGCCATAGGAATAATCCATCAATACTTTAAACCTCTTGCTTCTTATCAGTTCAACATCGAGCGAGTGCAAGTATCGATTGATATAAATCTCGTTCGTTCTTTCTGGATAGAAAATCTGTCCTATTTCACTATAATGAACCCGTTTAATATCTTCACCAAAGAAGTATCGCTCGATAGTTTTCGTTTTGGATAAATCTATATCACGTCCATCGCTACTAAATATGATAATATCGGTATTGTCTGGATTGCGAGGAGAACGACGAACATGCAAACCGCCAGCATACTTCCCAGTACGAAGTTCTTGTCGTGTTTGAGGTATAGATGTAGTTTGTAGGTCATTAACTTTTACTCCAACGGAAGCTATTCCAGCAGTGATTGAACGCTTAATAATTCGAGATACTTTATCGGGGTCGCGGCTAGCAAGTATCGTGGCATTTCTCCCAAAAGTCATTCCTATCGCAGAACCTAACTTAGCACCAAACTCCGGATTTATTTCAACATTCGAAATCCCAGAGATTCTTGCTCCAGTAAATAATTCACGTAACCATCTCTCTTCTTGCACAAGCGAGCGCGACACACGAGCTCTTTCCTCAACATGTTTCATTGGCCAAAGTTTTATGTTCGGAAGCAAAACTGCTTTATTACCTATCGAACACCCAACCGAAATAAAAACATTTTCCGAAATCGTAACCGAATCACCTATCGAACAATCGCTACATACCACATCGTCGTTAAGCTCGGAGAAGTTCCCAATTTTCACATTATCCCAAATTGTCGAGCCTTTAAGCCTTACCCCTATACCAATACGTACATTATTACCAATTACGCTGTCCGTTATTTCTGCGTAATCCCCGATTGTAGTATTGTCGCCGACCACAACGGTTCCCTTCAACTTTGCATTAGGAGATATCACCGAGTTCTTACCAATGTACAGGTTACCTTTTTTAGTACCCTTAAATTTTATCTTTACGATACTATGTAAAGCATCTTGTTGAGCCTTCTGGTATTCATTAAGATTTCCAACATCCTTCCAATAACCACTTGCAATAAATCCATAAAGTGGTAATTTGTTTCTCAGCATCAACGGAAACAAATCTTTGCTAAAATCAAATTCCTGTTGATAGGGTATTAACTTCATCACTTCAGGCTCGATGATATATATGCCCGTGTTAATGGTATCGGAAAACACCTCGCCCCACGATGGTTTTTCGAGAAAACGAGTAATTTTCCCTTCTGAATCAGTAATGACAATCCCATATTGCAAAGGCGTTTCAACCCTTGTTAAAAGAATTGTCGCTTGGGATTTTTTCCGAAGATGAAACTCTAAGGCTTCTTTGATATTAAAATCCGTAAGCAAATCACCACTAATTACAATGAACCTTTCATTCAAATATTCGTATGCATTACGCACTGCCCCCGCCGTTCCGTAATCCGCGGTTGCCAAAACATATTTCATATCGACTCCGAAATCCGAGCCATCCTTGAAATACTCTGTAATCACATCGGGTTGGAAGTAAAGAACCGACACAATTTTAGTAATATCGTATTCCTTTAACAAATTAACAATATGTTCCATCATCGGGATATTTACAATTGGAACCATCGGCTTGGGAATTGTCATTGTCAATGGGCGCAAGCGAGTGCCAAACCCACCCGCCATTATTACTGCTTGATTCATTGATTCACCATCACTTTGTAAAAATGTAACAAACCGACAAACGAAAAATAATAAATTCTTACGAAACAATTGAATTAAAATTTGAGGCAATTTCATTAAATTGAATTTTTAATTAAATGTCATTCTGTTTCATCATAAATTGGAGGTTATATGAAAAATCTTTTTCTTTATGCATTTCTAACGCTTGCAACATCCATTGCCTTGCTTTCACAACCGACTATTCCGCTACAAGTTGAGGTTGGAAAAAGCCCAACCTTTGTCTATGGATACTACGACTTCTTGGCTCACGATTTTCGTCTTGAGTTTTTTACAATAGGCTACGATGGAAATTTTGATAAGAAAGAAGACCCGGGAGATGAAAAGCCTGGTTGGTATAGATTGTCTTATTCTAAAATCATCGCTGGGAATGCAGAACCGGAAAAAATTCGCGATTTTCCTTTTGCTTCGATGATTTTCCCACCCCGAATTGCTGTAGATAATGTACGCGGTTTGGTTTTTGCCCCCGATACAAACCTGAAAATTGCTCAGTATAAACTTTCCGATGGGACTTTTATCGGTAATTTCTTTGCAATTGACTCAAATGCATCCAACAACGAATTTTCGATTACAGGTATATCCCAGTATAATAAGTTTTTATTTATAAGTATTAGATACAGCGGTACCTCGAACACAAGTTATAAGAAGGATTTCGTAAATGTGATTAATCTCGAGACCAAGGAGAAAATTTTGACTATCCCCGCACCCCCTATGGTTCAACAAACTCTTGCCGCCGAGGATAAACTTTTCATTCTCGGCGAAGGTTATTTCGGTACAGAATCCTCCCAAATCTTCGTTTATGATATTTCAAACTTGAAATATGGCAACGTAGACGTGGATAGTCTTGCAACTATCAATATAGGTAACACTGGAAACCACATCGGTTTATCTTCGACAAACAAACTACTTGTAACCGTAAATGGAAGTCACACTATACATATTATTAATACCGATAATCTCCAAATTGAAAAAACAATCCAGCTACCTACAACAGGCTACAATGGACCTCGCGAAACACAGCCCTTTGGAGAAAATACAATTATCACAACCGCTTACGATGGAAAACTCTACTTGCACAATATAGATGGTACTTCTCTGTCGCCAATTAATTTTGGGAATAAACTCGAAGGTTTGTTCACCTATGTTTCCTCAAATCCAAATATCAAATTCGATATTGTTGTTGTTACAAGCCCTTTTAAAGATGATTATTCACCTAATAACGTTGCATATATTATGGTAAATTTCACAAGCGTTGGCGAAGAAGACCCATCGAAGGTTTACTTGTATCCTAACCCTGCAAATTCTTTCATACGTATTAATATCGAAAATCCAATAAATAGTCCAAATAAACTCGAAATTGTAGATAATCTTGGAAACATTATTAGAACCTATTCATATAATCTTTTAGGTTCGGAGATTCTTCTTTCCATCGATGATGTACCCAGCGGAACATACTTTGCTCGTATTATTTCGGACAAAAGCAGATACATCGTTCCATTTGTAGTTACTCATTGATGAAGCAATTATTTTTAATCGCATTTATAATTAATGTCTTATTAGTTAAGTTTCTGTATCCGAAAGACACTGTCGAAGTCCAAACCAAAGAAATTAAAGTCGAGGGGGAAAAAATTCTATCGAGTATCCCAGCAAGGTTTTTTCCCGCCTCGACAGCGGTTTTGACAGAGCCAATAAAATTTGGTTTCAATAAGGTAACATCCAGCCTTTCCACAATGCCTGGGGTTTATATCCGAGATTACGGAGGCTTAGGTGGGGTAAAGACTATCTCTGTTCGAGGCTTATCTGCTTCGAACACAACCATATTGCTCGATGGAATTAAAATCAACTCGACACAGAATGGACTTTTCGACCTAGGTCTAATATCTTCAAATTTTATCGACAAGATAGAACTTCTCCGAGGCGGTTTTGCTTCTTTCTACGGAAGTAATTCAGCCGCAGGTGTGGTAAATCTTGCTCTTGCTCGGGGAAAGGAAAACGGAAAAATTCAAAGTTCACTTTCATCCGGCTCATTCAATTCTTATAATGGCAATATTTCCTACAATTTCAGTTTATTCGATAAAGTCACACATTCGTTAGGAATTTCTTACCTATCGTCGAGCGGCAATTATCCATTCACAACTTACCAATTTGGTGAAAAGAAGGATTACAAACGCGAAAACGGAGGCTTTTCAAACTTTTCAACCTTTTTTTCAAATAAAATAGAATTCGATAACTCTTTGCTTAAAGCAAACTTCTTTTTCAGTTCAGCTCGAAGAGGTATCCCCGGTGCTGTTCTGCAAAATCAAATCGAATCAAAACGAGCGAAGCTCGACGATAGATTCTACTTCGCCTCCCTTAACTTTCTTAGCCAATTCTTCGATTCTTCTTTCTTCTCAATTGCCGTTGACGCAAAAATTTTAAACAATGAGTTTTTCGACCCCGATGGAATTGGAATTATAACGAAAAAAGAATCTGTTCGCTTTTCAAACAATGAGCTCCACTCGAGTTTTAATTTTTCACACATAAGTAAGTGGTTCAAATCGGACATTTCGGCAGAGTGGATATTTTCTTCGTTGAAAGGCGATATGCTCCAACCCGAAGTCGGTAATTATGTTCAAAGATTATCGCAAGCAATTGGTTTTACACTGACAAAAGGATTGCTCATCCTACAAATCCCTACTGAATTTTTAATATCCTACCGCTTTGATTCCTATAGCAATTTTTCGCCATATCATTCTTTCTCGATTGGAGGTAGAATCGATTTCCCCAAAAAACTTTTAGAATTAAAAACTACGCTTTCGAATAACTTCCGCGCTCCTTCGTTCAACGAAATGTATTATTTGAATTATGGAACAAGCAATTTAAAACCAGAACGTTCAACCTCGTTCAATATCGAAATTTACTCAGCTTATTTTGATTATTTCCAACCAACTCTAAGCCTATTCTACATAAACATATTCGACAAAATTATTTCTATTCCTAAGAATCCTTTGCAATGGTCAGCACGAAATCTCGGAAAATCTATTTCGAAAGGTTTCGAAATCTCGATGGCTGGCAAAATATTTTTTGTTACCTATAATTTTGCATACACTTTCCAAGAAGTATTGGACGAACAAAACGATTCCCCAGCAAAATCTAAACAAATTCCATATACTCCTCGTAACTTGCTGGCGTTCAATATAAAACTCAATGTTTTGAAATACACTTACTTAGGCATTCAATGTTTGTACTCCGGTGAACGCTTCGCTTTACCCGACAACTCCTTCAATTCAAGACTAAAACCCTATTCTCTTTTGGACATTATAATAAGTCAAAAATTAGAATTGAATATGCTCAAATTCTTTATTAGTTTTGAGATTTCCAATGCTTTCAACACGGCTTATGAAATTTACAAAAATTATCCAATGCCAGGGCGCTCACTCAAGATTGAATTTTCATCTATCTTGCGATAGGAAAATTATATGGGATATATTCAATAAAATTATAAATTATTATTTACGTTTACTTATTTTTAAAACAAATTTAAAGGAGGCTTTATGCTCGCAAAATTTTCCAAACACCTTTTAATTTTTGTTCTTCCAATCCTCGCTTTTCTTATTTCCTGTAAGGAAGACTCGACCGGTCCCAGCACCCAAAAAACTTATTTCCCCGTAGCCAGTGGAAGTTGGTGGATTTACCTTAATTACGATATTGATTCGGCAGGAAATAAAATCCCCGAAACAGAATACTACGACACTGTTAAAATCGTCGGGACACAAACTATCGGTGGAAAATTGGCTGTCATTACGGTAAGTCATAATTCGAGAGGTGAAACCGACACTTCGTATTTTGCGTTCGAAAACAATAAACTCTACACTTTTTTGGATTTCTTCGATAACGAATTCTTCAACTTTACAGAAGCTCAATGGGTACTTATCGCTGACTTCAACGGAACAAGTTGGAAAATTCTTCCAGATACAACCCTTCCGCCTGTAGATATTCCAATTCCCGATGTAGGAAATGCAAAACTAACTGCAAAGATTGGTATTAATGGTTCGAAAGGAAGCCAAAGCAACATCACAGTAAAGGGTAAATCTGTTGTATCGCAAGAAATTCTTAACACTGTGAAAATGGACATGAAATTTGAAATACCGGGATTTCCTATACCAGTTACAACAACTACTAACGTAGTGGTACATTTGTATTTTGGGGAAAATATCGGATTAGTGCGTCGGCACGTTGACCCAACTTCTATCAACTTTACTGTTATGCAACAATGGATAGACGGAAGCCATAGCGAAGTTGTTGATTATTACATTGCTCCGTAGCCAAAATTAATGCATATTTAATTTTGTAGTGTCTCATCTCGTTCTGCAAGACAGATGGGGTATAAGGTTTTTCATTACTTTACCCCCATCGAAATGAGAATTTCGAGAATTTGGGGTCTAAAGTTTATACATTTCGGGGCGTCTGTCGCGAAAAATGTTATTGAATTCGTTAAACGATTTGTCGCGAGTTTCGGAAGGAAAAATTTCGGCTGTAATTATCTCTTCGTGGGTTTCGCTTGCAACCGCAAGCGGTTTGCCATTATAGTCCCATACACCCGATTTCCCATTAAAGAAGAGTGATTCCCCATTATTAAGTTCTGTTCCAATTCTATTTGCAACCAAAAAATAGACTTTGTTTTCGAGTGCACGCGATGGCATTGAAATATGCCAAACATTTGTAATTAAATTCGAAGGACAGACGATTAAATCGGCTCCCATCAAAGCAAGCGTTCGGGAGACCTCGGGAAAACGCCAATCGTAGCAAATCATCGTCCCTAATTTTAAATCTCTATTTTCGTCGTGAACAACAAAAAAACCTGTATCCCCCGCATCGAATACAAATCGCTCTTTATAGAAAAGATGCGTCTTTCTATATACACACGTAAGTTTCGGTTCAGGGAAAAGAATCGCGGCAGAATTGAAGATTTTGTCCTTAAATTTTTCGGGGAACCCAATAACTATTATTTTGTTCGAGTTAGTCGCAACCTCTTGAAGTTCTTGAATTAGGTCCGATTTAAACTCAAAAGCATAGGGCTCTATTTCTTTTCGGTTCAAAAAGAAATAACCGGCAAAGGACATCTCGGGAAAGCAAATCAAATCTGCATTTATACCCGACAAAAAGCTTAGTATCTTTTTTCGATTAGCTTCTATATCTTTGAACTTAGGACAAAACTGAACACAAGCAACTTTCATTCTTTTTTATTTCTTTTAATAACAACAATTGTTTTATCATCATTTATATTGGAATTTGATTGGAACTTGTAGACTTCGTCGAGAATTGCATAAGTAAGGTTGCGTGCCGATTCATTTTTGTTCTTCCGTATTATTTCAATCAATCGTTCTTCGCCGAAAAGACTATGACCTGGGTCCATTGCTTCTGTAATTCCATCGGTATAGAGAACTAAAACATCGCCAACATGCATTCTAATATTTTCAACACCAAATTTTTGCTGTTCGAAAAGCCCAAGCATCCCACCGGTTGGTCCCAATTTAGTTATTCGGTCGAGCTCTGGGCGGTAGTGAATAGGAGCACAATGCCCAGCATTCACATAAAGGACAAGTCTATTCGAAGAAAGCGTCAACTCGCAATAGAAAAGCGTAACAAAGCGCTCGTAAGGAAATGTGTCGAAAATTAATTTATTTAGACGCGAGATTAAATCGGACATACGAACCGAATAGCTAAACCCCATACGAATAGCACCAAAAACAAATAGAGATTGAATTGCAGCAGAAAGCCCCTTGCTCGACGCATCGCTAATTACTATGCCAAGACGTTCATCTTCACTCATATTGCTATGTAGATAATCAAAGTAATCGCCACCTACCTCACTATCGGGAACACAAACTCCAAAGATATCATAGTCGTGAAACTCGAGTGAGTGGTCGGGCAATATACTTCTTTGGATTTGAGCAGCACGATATAAATCTTCTCGAATGCGTTTGCGTTCTTGCAAGTCAAAAATATTCTTTAAAGTTGCAGTTGCAACACTGCTGATAATTGAAAGAGTCTCGGCAAAAGTTTCTTTGATTTCCGGAGCATTAAACCCAAGAAGATAACGATAGAACTTTCCCGAACGAGTACGAATAATTGGACCTACCCCGCTCATTGAATACAGTGTAATACCTTTCGATTTCAACAACTGGTCGGTTTCCTGCTTTAAGATAGTTCGAACTTTAATTAACTCCGAAAGTGCCGGCTGGTCATGGATATAGATACGGTAATTGTTCGGAATTTTCTCGAGATTACCATATTGCATCCGGAGTTCGTATGCTAAATCCTCGGGGATTAATTCCCACACTCTTCCACCGATAATTTCAAAATTTTTATTATTAACAACTTCACGAACAAGCCGCTTCAAAAGCGATAGTGGCTCGCGATAATTTCCAGCAATAAGAGCTTCGACTAACCTGTAGGTTTCCCGTTGTGGAATAGAATGCGAACGATTCTCCGACATCTGAATTCCCAATAATATTTCTATAATAACAATATCAAAACAATAATAAACAAAACAATCGCTACAAAAAGAACAAATTTAATCATTCGTTTGGCAATACCAATAACTAATCCAAATAGTAAAAAGAACAAAATAATTTGTAGGGGAAGTGGTTGCGAATCGAACCAATCGAAAATATCAGTAAAGATGGAATCCATAAATTAACTAATCCGGAAAGTAAATGTGATGACTCCAAACATCTCTTTGTTCTCCTTCAACCGGTTGAATCTCCATTGTTTTAATGCCTCCATAGCAGCACGCTCGAGCACCGGGTCCCCTTTCTGCAAAGGAACCATCGAAGTTATAACTCCATCGGGCGACACAGTAAACTTGATTTTAATTTGAGCCGATACATTATAGCCCGGTGGATATTTGGGAAGAACTTTGTATAGCACAATCCTATTACCACCACCACCCCATTCTATATCGCCCAAGCCATATCCGGAGCCCGGTCCGATACCTTTATCGCCCAACCCAGTTCCCAATGGATTTCCATCGGGTTTGCCAATATCTTTAGAACCAGAGCCTTGTGAATTCTTGGTGCCTCCTTCGGACGACAACTGGTTAGTCGCTTGAATTTGTTTCGCTAAAAGTGGGTCATCGATTTGCGAGGGTGTCGATTTATTCTTTTCGGCGGCAACACTTGCATCTTCTATTTGGTTAGTTGGGCTTTTTCCTTTATGTGCCATTCCTTCTTCTGAAAGATTACCTTTGCTTAATCCGGTACCATCACCGATACCAAAGTTGATTAGTTCGAGTGGGATTGTCCGCGATTCATATTCCGGAAGAGTTGGTGGTTCATATTCGCATGTTGAAATAGAAAAAACAAATACAACATAAATTGCTAACGAAATCAAAAATCCACGAACGGTATTCGGTTCCCAATGGATTTTTATGTCGATTTGCTTTTCATCGCGAAATGCGCGATACATTTCCCCCCCAATCTATTTGATATATGCGATAACCGAAAGTAAAATTACAAAAAAATTATTTAATTCTATCAATCCAGATATTTTTGAATCCCTTCGACTTAGCATAAGCCCTTGCTTCATCGATATTTTTAAATGTCCCAACACGAACACAATAAACACTTACATCCCTTACTTTGTGTATTTTAATTAACGCATCAATCCCATTTTTGTTTAAAACATTTTTCCAATAATTTGCCTCGTCGGGTTCAGACGAAGAAAAGACTTGTATTGAATATTCTACAAGTGGAACACTCTCAATAATTTTCGCTACGGGTGGTTCAGTCAGTTTTTCCACCTTCGCAATGGGCGACTTCTCCGGTTTCAAATCAGTTTTAATCTTCGGTTCAGTTCTTACTCGTTGAGTTAAAGACATTTTGAATTTGGATTCTCTCTTTATATCTGATTTAGCCGTTTGTTCCAGTTTGGACTCGGCTTTTATGTTTTTTTCGACAACTTGTTGTGGCTCCAATGGAGCTATCTTCTTTTCGATTGGTGGCACTACATTCTTTGATTCCTGTTTTTTATCGACTTCGGCTTTAACAACTTCCGGCTTTTTCCTGCTCCAAAATCGTTCACTCAACAGAAAATAACCGCCAACAGCAATAAAAAGCAAAATTACTGCTGCCGCCGGGAACCACACCCAGATCGGAACAAGTTTTTTCTTTTTCGTTTCTGCTGTTTCTGATTCTTCCGTTGATGAAGTAGCAATTCGCTCTAACGAACTCTCGCTCTCCATCCATCTTTGGGGTTCTTCAACTTGCAGTGATTCTTCCTTTCTGGAGATTTCACTCGCCTCCGGCGATTCCATCGTTATCGGTGGTTCACCCTTAACTTTCTTGGGTTTCTTTGCTTTTTTCTGCTTTTGAACTTTTTTAGCTTTTATTGCCTTCGGTACAGTTTTAAGAAGGCCCAAGAAATCTACCTTTTCTTTCATCTCGTTGGCAAGCAATTCAGAAGGTTTCCTCACTTTCATTGCTGTTAAATCAATTTCGATAAAATCTGCCGCATCTGTCCTTTCCACTCCATCGTCTAAATCCTTCTGTAGTTCCTCTTTTTCGGCAGTAGTAAGTTCACCCACAATATCTTCGGATTCTTTTTCAATTTTTTCCCTCCGCCCCCGACTTTGCTCCAATTCCCCCTCAGTTTCTTTTCGGAAATCTTCGTCGAGAACCTCATTGAACTCTTCTTCGTTATAATCTGCAATTTTTATCTCAACTGGTGGTGCCTCAATATCCTTGGGAAAAGCTTCGTTAGGAATAGATTCTACAATGTCTTTCTTTGCAATCTCTTCTGCCGCTATTGGTTCCTGCTCTAAAGTCTCTTGAATACCTTGCTCGTCTTTAATGCTTGTCTCTTGCGTTATTTCTTTATCTTCTATTGCTGGCTTACTTTCCTCTTTAAACAAATCCCAAACCGATGTAGTTTCATCCTGAACACTACCAGCCTTCTCATAAGAAACTTGCTCACTTTCATCGGCAACAAGACCAGCCTTCTCATAAGAAACTTGCTCACTTTCATCAGCAACAAGACCGGTCTTCTCATAAGAAACTTGCTCACTCTCATCGGCAATAAGACCAGCCTTCTCATAAGAAACTTGCTCACTTTCATCGGCAACAAGACCAGCCTTCTCATAAGAAACTTGCTCACTTTCATCAGCAACAAGACCGGTCTTCTCATAAGGTTTTGTTTCCTCATCCGAGTCGAGCAAATTATCCTTTGCTGAAGCGGGTATTTCACCGAATGATTCGCTTTCTTCTTTCATACTTTTTATTTCAGTGGTTCTTCCAGAAGTTTCTTTGTGGATTTGGGCTCCATCGCTCAATTCTATGTCATAAGGAAGTCTTCCCGGGTAGTCTTCTATGCTTTCCAACAAGAACGTTTCATCGTCCTTATCGGTTGGTTCAAATCCACCCTTCAATTCTTCGGGTGCTAAATTTTCATCCAGAAATTCTGGCATAATTAAAACTTATATGTAATTCCAAGTTTAAAATTAAATTCACGTTCTTTGTAACCATTCCAAATAATTACATTCGAATTTAATAAATTTTGTAAACCTAACGAAATATTAAATTTGGAATTGTAGAAATATTCAAACCCAATTGAAAATATATTGTAAGAAGAAAGTTTTATGGAATTCTCAATATTGGCAAAACGTTCCCCAATATATTCAAGTCCTGCTTTTACTGAGAGAAAATCGAACAATCGTCGTGAATAATCTGCTCTGATTTTAAATGATGGCTCATACGGAATATCATTCTTGTTGGTTCGCAATGAACTTGCAACAAAATCCGTTCGTAATGAAAAATCACCTATTCTCGAATCGGTAAATATTCCTTCGATAAAAATGTTGAATATTGTAGCATCGAGATACAGAATATCGAAATAACCCAAACTTGTATTTTCGAAACAAGGGCGTCGGACGGTATAAACGAAGTTTGTGCCTCCAACCAGATTCAAATCTTTCTTAGGTTCAAAACGGATAGTTCCACCGATAAGCATTTCGTTACCATAGTCAATTCCGAGGCTATCGACTAAATATGGGTTCTTTTCGTAATAGTATGCGAAGGATTGGTTCTTCAATCCATTTGCAAATATCAGTTGAAGCGAAAAGTCTTTGTTAATCATTCTTTGAGCCTGTAGGTTCAAAAGTAATCCAATTCGGTTCTGATTGTTCGAAGCATTGGCAAACTGGAAACCAATGGTTGGTTTGAAATCAAGACCTAAATAGGTAAAATTAGAGTAACCAAGAACTTCATAAAAGTTTGTGGTTCGACCTCTAAATTGTCTCAAATTAACGCCGATGCGTCCCCCAAAAGTTCTTTTCTCTATGTCCTTCATCTTAATATCTAAGAAACCAGCGATGAGGTTTTCGGTAACTTTTTCCCCCGCGCCTGCTTGCGAAATCCAATAGGCTTTTGCACCAGTCGAAAAATCGAAGCCTTCGAAATTTCCATCACTTTTGATTATAAAGTTAATTTTCGCAAAATCCCGCTTTGGAGCCGGAGAAAGTGCATAAAGTTTGTAGTTCAAATAAGCAAAATCGAGGTTCGTAGTAGTCTTGCTTCCACCAAAGATAAAAAACTTATCGGGTGCAATATAATCGCTTTGCAATCCTAAATTAACTTTGAAGTAATCAGCATTTTCGACATTTCCTTTGCTTCCCGAAATTCCTCCAATCCCCGAAAACGAGTAGTCTTTGAGAGCTGTTCTATAGCCCGCTTTAACTTCGGTAGTAAAAAAACTTCCGAAGTTTCCTATTATAAAGCCGTCGGGAAACTCGCGGGCAATGATACTCGAAGGCAAATTAATAGGAAAAACTATATAGTTTCTCGGCTTTTCGAGTATATTGAGCGAATCCATTTGTGAACGTCTCATCATTGTTGCATACTCCGGCATTTGCTTACCCCCAACCTGAATATCGATTTGTTCTTTACCTTCAATAATAAAGTTTGGAAGTTCAAGTGGCTGTGAAGCAGTTTGAGGTAATACAAATTGGGTAGTAATTAAAAAAGTAATTATACAAGTAAAGATAATCCAATTTATTTTCATTGCTCCCTCTTATTGTTTAGGTTTTGCTCGAGTAAAGAAAGACGGCGTTTAGCAGTTGCAACAAAGTCGTCATTAGTTCGCGAGGCAATTACTGCTCGATATGAATTTATAGCTTCTTCAATGTTTCCGAGTTTTTCGTAGCAATCGGCTAAATTCAATAATGAAAGTGTGTACCAATCCTCGATTCCCGCATAGTTATTTTTCACTTTTTCGTACTCACCAATGGCATTAGCACAATCTCCAAGGCGTGAATAAATTTCCCCAATTCGGAATTGCGACTCTGCCGCTAAATTTGGGTCGTTTTGTGTATTAGCAATTTTCGAGAACTCTTTAATTGCCTCGTTATATTGCCCATTAAGCCGAAAATACATTGCAATCCGATAGATGCTTTGGTCCCCGAATTCCGTATCTGTGAATTTGTCGGCAATCCGCTTCCAAATCGCAATTGCACCAGTTGTGTCTCCCAAACTAAATTTAATTGATGCTTGCTCGAAGCCGGCTTGTGCCGACGATGGGTCGTCGGGGTATTTCTCCTGCAAAAGCGTTAGAACTGAATCCGCTTTTCGAATTTGCGTTATATTTTTGTATGATAATCCAAGTTCAAGAAGACTTAACGGTGCAAACTCGGAGTCCGGGAACTTTTCATAAATTTCCGCAAAGATTCTATTCGCATTATCATTATCCCCAATGTTTTGGTAACTTTTTGCCATCCAATATGTTGCTTCGGCTTTTTTTTCACTTTGAGGAAACTTCTTTAGGAAACTATCGTATTCTGCAATTGCATCTTTGTAACTATGGCTAACAAAAAGCATTTCACCTTTCTTAAGCATAAAGTCGGCAGCGAAAGGAGACTCGGGATTTCGGTTAATGTAATCGTCGGCAATTTGCAGTGCTTCTTTTTCACGACCAAGCGCAACATAACAGAACTGGATACTCCGCAGAGCATCGGCAACGAGAGGACTACTTGGGTAACTGTCTATAATTTCCTTGTATTGTTGGATGGCTTCTTCGTATTTGCTTTGGTTATATAATGCGTCAGCTATTGCATATTTAGCGCGTGGAACAAGCAAACTATTAGGATAGGCATCGATTAGGAAATTAAAATTATTTATTGCCTCACCGTAATTTTTTTGCTGAAAACGTATCCATCCATTTAAGTATAAAGCATTCGGAGCATAAATAGAATTAGGATACCTCTTGATAAAATCTAAAACCTGATTATATGCATCATCGAGATGATTCATCTTGTACAGTGAATGGCAAATCTGATATTGTGCGTATTGTGATTCCTCGGTCAATGGGTTCAACGAAATCACTTTTTGATAACTCTCTATTGCTTGTTTAAAATTTTTAAGAACGAAAAAGCCATCGCCTTGACGTAACCAAACTTCAACTCCATATTTTGAATTTGGGAATTCTTGCACCAGTTGGCCGAAAATTTCGCTCGATTTTTTGAAATTCTTCAAGCGAAAATACGACCAGCCCAAACCATAAAGAACATCTTCTCGAAACTTAGTTGTTGGATATTTTGAAAGCAAGGACTCGTATTTATCTATTGCATTACGAAGCATATCGGAGCGATAGTAAGATTCAGCAAGCCAGAACAAGGCTTCTTCGGCTCGTGGGTCATTGGAATAATTCCCTATGAAATATAGAAGGTTTTGGATTGCTTCGGAATTGCGATAATTATGGATTTGGGCTATCGCTTGTTTCAATCTGGATTCAGAAATTATCCAATTCCGATTCGGGATTTGAACAACACTCGCCCTTTTGGCAATTTCCTCGGCATTTTTATATTGTGAAATTGCCTTATTCCAATTCTTCATTTCGAGATACGTTGCCCCAAGCATCAAATGGAGTTTCGCAGAAACCGCGTTATCGTTAGATTCACGCAAACCCCGTTCGAAAGCGCGGCTGGCCGACTCGAACTCTTTCCGTTCATAGTAAATCATTCCAAGTTCAAGAAGAACTTGCCCAAGAAATGGATAATTTGGACTTATCACGAGTTCCGAAAATTGCTTTTGTGCCTCGGCTAATCGACCCATTCGGTGATTGCATATACCAATGTATAGTTCGACAAGATTCTTCTGAATCGGAGCAATCTTTTCACCTTCTTCGAGTAATTTGGTAGAAAATTCAATACATTTTATAAAATCCCCTTTATTCAATAAAGCCCATACGACCCCGATTTTTGCATCTGCAAGATATTGTGAATTTGGATATTTGTGTATAAAAGACTCGAAAGAAGCAACCGCTTGGTCGTATCTTCTCCCAATGTTATATGCTTCGCCACGCATAAACTCGATTCTTTCATTGAAATTTTCGATAAAATCTTGCGGCTCATATTGAACTCCAATGCTGTCTTTCGTTTGAATTCGATAATAAACTGCCTCGGCTAAATCGAGCGACACAAGTGCTTGAATATCTTGCCTCAACGTTAGATAATTACTCGTTTCCCGAACAATTGAAGCAAGAACAAGATTTGAACGAGGATAATTTTTTTGTAGAGTTTTGTAATAGGTGATTGCACTTTCTTCCTGTCCTTTCAATTCATGGATTAACCCTAAAAGATAGAGCGACTCATCGGCAAATTGTGATTTTGGATATAATCGGAAACACTTTTCAAGAGGCTCCTTCGCAAAATCAACTTTGCCAAGTTTCAGAAGTGCAAGTCCCTCCCAATATAAGCATCGGGATACGAGTTCAATATATGACGAATCCTTCCTAATAGAAAATCCAGAGGAAGCAAAGTCGATTGCTTGCCTGAAATAGTTATCCGATTTTTCGTAATCCTTTTGCTCGAACGAAATGTATGCAAGATACTCGAAGAAAAAGGGAATAAATGGAGAACTTTTGTTATTTTCGATATATTTTTCGAGAATTTTTCTGGCGTAATCGGCTCTGTCGTCATAAAATTCCAGCTTTGCACTTAAAAGAACGGAACGTGCTTCTGCTGGCAAATTAGCAAAATCTTCGACCACTTTTAACTCTTTTTCGGCAAGTTTCAAAAGCTCTTCTTCGAAAAAGGATTGAGCGTTCCGATAAATTAATGTGCCATAGGAGTATTCTGGGTTGACAATTTGGGCAAAAGAAGAAAGCACACCAATTGCAAACATTAGAAAAATAAATGTGCCCCCCCAAACAACATTACCTTTCAAAATCATAAAATTTCTAATTAACCAATTTATGCAAATACAAATATAAACATTATTTATATGTTGAAGGCGTATCATTTTGTTCTATATGTTTTGGTTCATAAAGCTCTTAATAACTTTAATAATCACTCGTCTTAATTTTTTATTGGTTTTATGAGGATAAAATGAGTCTAATCGAGACATTTCCTAACCCAAAGCCAGAAAGGGAATATATCATTGTGCATCGAAATCCCGAATTTACTTCGGTTTGCCCTAAAACTGGGTTGCCCGACTTCGGCACAATAACAATAAAATACATACCAGACAAACTATGTCTAGAATTAAAGGCACTGAAATATTATTTCCTTGAATATCGCAATAAAGGAATTTTTTATGAAGATGTTACAAACAAAATTCTCGATGACCTTGTTGCCGCTTGCGACCCATTGGAAATGGAAATCCAAACAGATTGGTCAACTCGCGGGGGTATGAACTCTACAATCATTGCCAAATACGTTAGGGAAGGCAGAAACAAATGAAACTTAAAATTTCCAAAGAATTCCACTGGCAAATGAGCCACCGATTACCTTTCCACAAAGGGTTATGCAGTAACATTCACGGGCATTCATATAAACTTCGCGTTACACTCATAGGCGAGCTCGACCCCAATGGAATGGTAATTGACTTCTACGATTTAGTGGCGATAGTCCAACCCTTGATTGACCAACTTGAGCATTCCGTTGTTGTCGATAAAAACGATACAAAATTTATTTCGTTTCTCAAAGAGAATAACTTTCGGTATGTTGAGCTACCAACAACAACAACTTCCGAAAATTTAAGTTTCTGGATAGCAAACCAAATTGCAGAAAAAATAAAAGCATTCCCAAACATCGAAAAATTGATTGTCCGATTTTACGAAACCGCAGATTCATTTGCCGAATACGAAATCGAAATAAAAGCCAATGGACACTAAAAAGAAGTTATTTTATCTGTACCTTTTACTTTCCTTCATTATTCCTTTCATCGTTTATTATCTAACAACAAATCCAAACCTAACATTTACCGATAATGGTGAACTCGCTGGGGTGTGCTCTACATTGGGCATTGCACATCCAACAGGATATCCTTTGTTCACTGTTTTAGGCTACCTTTGGCATTTACTCCCTTTAAGTTCAGACAAGATTTTTCAACTAAATCTTTTCGCCGCTTTTTGGACTTCCACTGCCGTTTCTCTTTTTTTCATTGCAAACGCTCTGTTTTTACAATTAATACAAAGAGAACGCGCTCACCATCGTGAACAAAGCAACCGTAGCCAACCGAGCGAAAAGAACAACAATAGAATTCATGCGATTTACCTAATTAGTTTTATAACTTCTTTGGTTTTCGCTTTTAGCCGAACAATTTGGGGCGAAGCCACATCGCTCGAAGTCTATTCCCTTCAACTGGCTTTGTTCAACTTGCTTTTCCTTTGTATATTTCTTGTTTTATACTACAAATATGAACTCAAATATCTGTTTTTGCTCGCCTTCGTACTTGGGCTATCTTTTTCGAATCATCTAACGACTCTACTTATTGTTCCAACAATTCTTATTATGTATTTCCGAAGGCAAAGTGAAAAAATTGAACTTTCCTCGGCTCGAATTAAAGGTCTATTTGCTCTGTCTATTCCATTTCTAATTGGCATCTCCTTTTATCTATATCTTCCACTACGAAGTCAGTTCCAGCCTCTGTTTAATTGGGGATGGGTTTCTCGCTCTTGGGATAAGTTCTTTTATCATATTTCTGGGAAGCAATACAGAGTTTGGATGTTCAGTTCGTTGGACACAGTCGGCGAAAACTTCAACAAATTTCTTGCTGTTCTTCCTTTCGAATTCGCCTGGGTCGGATTATTATTTGTCATCGTGGGTTTCTTCTATTTATTGAAAAAGCAACGCTATCTATTGAGTTTACTATTGATTTCTTTTTTTGCTTGTTTATTCTATTCGTTAAATTATCAAATACACGACATCGAGACATACTTTTCGCTTGCTCTTATTTCACTTTTCTTTATCTTGTCTTCTGGGTTATATTATTTTTGGGAAAAAGCAAAGAATTGGATTTATATTACTCTGCTTATCCCAATGGGCCTTCTATTAATGAATTTTTTTATCAACGATGAATCGAAAAATAATTTGGTTCCTACCTACACCAAGAATTTAGTCGACAATTTAGAACCAAATGCTGTTGTAATTTCCGCTCAATGGGATTTTTTCTGCTCCGCTTTCTGGTACCTTCAGCGGGTAGAAAATTATCGAAACGATATTGTACTTATAGAAAAAGAATTACTTCGGCGAACTTGGTACCTTGAACAATTGTACCGCTGGTATCCGAATGTTATTGGGAAATCAAGGAAAGAGATGGAAGATTTTCTCGAACAATTAGAACTATTCGAATCGGGACGGAAATACGATGCCCAGTTAATCCAATTCAGATTTGTTCGAATGTTACGCAGCTTTGTTGAAAAAAATATTGCCGAACGACCAATTTACGTCACATATGATATTCTACAAAATCCATACGATGCGAAAGCCTTCGAAGGATATGAAATTGTCCCACAAGGCTTTGCTTTGCGACTTTTACCTACCAAATCAACATTGCCTATAAATTTAAACAAAATTGATATTTCTCCATTCGTTAGATTCAAAAACAAATCGGATGAACTTTTAGTCAAAGGAATAATAGAAGCAGTAAGGGTTAATTTAACAAATCTTGCCTACTATGCCCGTTCCCAGAACGACACTTCCGCATACGCCAAACTTGCCGGAATGCTTCGGTTGCTTGAATAATACAACATTGTACCCTTACTTTCCTAATTCTTTCTTCTTAACTTTACAAATTTAAAATAAAAATTAAATTCAACGACTTTATAAATTTGTATATTCGAGGATTCTATGGGGATTCACAATGTTGATTATTATAATCTCGAAGAACTTTTTACCGAAGAGGAGCGTTTAGTTCGCGACACGGTCCGTCAATTTGTTGATTCAGAAGTAATTCCGATAATCGAAAAGCATTATCGGGAAGGGACTTTCCCGATGCATCTCGTTCCGAAACTGGCTGAACTGGGGTTGTTCGGCATTACTTTGTCACCAGAATATGGCGGAGCAGGAGCAAACTACACAACTTATGGTCTTGCAATGCAAGAGCTTGAACGCGGGGATTCAGCAATTCGTTCTTTTGCCTCGGTCCAAAATTCTTTGGTGATTTATCCAATCTATCGCTACGGGAAAGAAACCCTAAAAAAGAAATGGCTGCCTAAACTTGCAAGCGGAGAAGCAATTGGCTGCTTCGGATTGACGGAACCCGATTTCGGTTCAAATCCAGGAGGAATGACATCAACAGCAACAAAAATCAACGGCGGCTATGTCCTAAACGGCACAAAAATGTGGATTACCAACGGAAATATTGCCGATATTGCTGTCGTTTGGGCGAAGTTGGAGGGCGTTGTTCACGGCTTCGTCGTCGAAAAAGAAATGAAAGGCTTTTCGGCAATTGAAATGAAAGGGAAACATTCTCTGCGGGCTTCCGTTACTTCTGAACTAATTTTAGAGGATGTTGAAGTCCCCGAAGAAAATCACCTTGATGTTCAAGACTTAAAGGGACCGCTGAGTTGTCTTACCCAAGCACGTTATGGTATTGCTTGGGGAGCAATTGGCGCGGCAATAGCAGTGTATGAATCTGCTCTACAATATGCAAAAACACGTATCCAATTTGCCAAGCCAATTGGTGCTTTCCAAATCGTCCAAGAGAAACTTGTTTGGATGCTAAATGAAATAACGAAAGCACAACTATTGGCATATCGTCTTGGGCGACTGAAAGACCAAGACCGTGCTCGATTCCAGCAAGTTTCGCTCGCGAAACGCAACAACGTCGATATTGCCTTGAAATGTGCGCGAATTGCTCGCGAAATCCACGGTGCAAATGGCATATTGGACGAATATCCAGTTATGCGGCATATGGCAAATCTTGAATCAGTAAAAACGTATGAAGGAACCCACGATATTCATACTCTCATAATCGGCGAAGATATTACCGGTTTCAGTGCATTTGTTTAAGTAGATTGCTTTGGAATAAAGTAGTATGGTCGATAGAAAACTTGTAAAAATTCTACGAAGTATATCGGTTCTTCTAAAGATAAAAGGCGAAAATCCTTTCAAAGCCGAGGCATACGAAAATGCTGCCGATATTATCGAATCGAATCAACTCGACATCGCCGAACTTGTCCACACTAATTCTTTAGGCAAAATAAAAGGCTTCGGAGAAGCACTGGTAAAGAAAATTACTGAATATGTTCAAACCGGAAATTTTCAGTATTATGAAAAACTCAAAGAAGAAATACCGGAGGGCTTGATTGCAGTTACCAAAATTCCTGGAATCGGACCTAAAAAGGCTAAAATGCTCTACGATGAATTATCTATCCAGAATCTCGACGACTTAGAACAGGCCTGTTTCGACGATAAAATAGCTAAACTCAAAGGATTTTCTCCCAAATCGCAAGAAATTATCCTAAATGGAATTCAACATGTAAAGGTTTGGCGAGGCAAGAAACACCAATTTGAATGCTTCGACGCAGCAAAATTAATCGAGGAACGCTTAAAGAAAATTCCTTCTATCTCGCGTTTTTCGATAACCGGCGACATTCGCAGGGTTGTTGAAATTGTTTCTACAATTTCATTCATTGCTGAAAGCGAAGACCCACCGGTAACCATAAAACAAATTGTAGATATATTCAACGGCGACATAGGAGATTCTTCCGTTTCCTTCCAAACCGACGATGGAATACCTGTTACAATTGAGGTTACGAACCCACAAAACTACATCTGGCGACTTCACAACACCACAGCGAACCAAAAGTATCTTGAACGATTTGCTGAAGTAGTAAAAGCAAAAACTGGACAAGATTTCAACTTTGAAAAATTTCCAATTGAAAATGCCAAAATTCAAGCAGAAGAGGATTTGTTTGAATGGTTAGGATTACAATTTATTCCTCCGGAAATACGCGAAGATGAACTTTCAATTGAACGTGCAATCCACAATAGTGTTCCTAGGTTAATCGAACCGAAGAATTTACGTGGAATGCTTCACATACATTCTACTTGGAGCGACGGACGAAATACCATCGAGGAAATGGCTCTTCGAGCAAAGGAACTTGATTTTGAATACATTGCCGTTTGCGACCACAGCCAGACCGCCAAATACGCAAATGGACTCGAAATAGAGCGGGTTGTTGAACAACACAAAGAAATTGAAGAATTAAACAAGAAAAATTTAGGAATTAAAATACTTAAGGGGATTGAATCCGATATTCTTTCCGATGGCTCACTCGATTATCCGCCTGAAATTCTGGAAACCTTCGACCTCGTTGTTGCTTCCGTCCACTCTGGATTCAAGATGACAAAAACCGAGATGACCCGAAGGATAATTTGTGCCATAAAAAGCCCTTATACACATATTTTAGGACACCCAACGGGGCGGTTGCTCCTTTCGCGTGAAAGCTACGAAGTGGATGTCTATGAAATCATTGATGTTGCGGCAGATTACGGCAAAATAATTGAACTCAATGCTAATCCTTACCGACTCGATTTGTCTTGGGAATATCTTTTGTATGCAAAGGAAAAAGGGGTGCGTATCGCGATTAATCCTGATTCCCACGACACATATTCACTCGAAGATGTGTTCTATGGCTTAAAATTTGCTCGGAAAGGATGGCTCGAAGCAAAAGATGTTGTAAACTGCCTTTCCTACAACGAGTTCATCAATCTGCTAAACCAAATTCGTGAAACCACATAGAGCCAAATTATGAAAAAACTCTTACTTCTCTTATTTGCTACGATTACTCTGACTATACTATCGATTTCAGCACAAGAGCACAAGGAAAAAATATTTATTGCTAAAGTTGAATTTGGTAGCAATATCGAGAATCTTTCCGAAACAAAAATTGAAGCAGCACTTAATTTAATCCAGAAGCTAACTAATCGGTTCGAGTTGATTTTCAGCAATACCCGAGATTCAATTGCAAAAATCATCGAATCCGAAGGTAAACCACCGACGGTTCTTGAAATTGGGAAACGTTTAAACGCAGCTCGGGCCTTATTTTTAAAAATCAACCGCCTTGCAAATATTTTGCGAGTAGATATTTCGGCATACAACTTTCTCGATAGTTCTTCTATTTCGGGCAAAGGCTATGCACCGATTCATTACAAACTAAAAGACAAGAACGGACCGTTATACGACCCAGCACTGCTTTCGGCAACACAACGTGCTATTGCCGACTTCCTTCGCGATTCGTTGATGTTTTGGGGACTTTCGGGTAGTTTCAAAGTGAAACCTGCCCCAACTCTTGTCGTTGCTTCAATCAATTATATTGAAAGCGATACTCTAAAAAAATGGGAAATCTTTCGAAAAAGGCAGGTTAGTTCGTTCTTTGCTGTTGAATCGATATTTGAAGAGGCTCGGCTTTCGAACGATTTTGTTGTTTTCGATACCGAGACTCGGGATTCAGTTTATGCTCTTTACAACTTTTTCGAACCGGAAAATTTTTCGGCACCATCGCCAATCGAAATTCGAGCGCTTTATAATCTCGAAGTCGATCTTCTATTGACGGGCGAGTTGTTCACAGAATCCGGCTCGGTTAAAATTCGCCTATATCTATGCAAAATAGACAAAAACGGTCTAATCATAGAAAAGCAAATCGATGACATATTGTACGAAGATAATCTGGAAAAGTTTAGCCAAACACTGAAACTGCTGACATCTAAACTATTGAAAATTACGGAGTAATCCTATGAGAAACTTTACATTCCATAACCCGACAAAGTATATTTTTGGCAAAGGAACTGTTCAGCAAATCGGAAAAGAAATTGCTAACTTTGGAATTCAAAAAGTCCTCCTCCTTGCCGGTGGCGGTTCAATCAAAAAGAACGGGGTTTATGCCCAAGTGGTTGAGTCGTTGCAACAGCACAAGATTCAATGGCTCGAA
>CAZPSM010000028.1:0-5274 GCA_964589125.1 uncultured Hyphomicrobiales bacterium
GTAACATTCAACAAGGGGTTGCAACCCTTGTTTGACTCAATAATTCAATAACTCGGATATTGTTTTGTAAACTTTCTCTTCGGTAACAAGAATAAAATTTTCATAGTTTGGATGATATGGTATATGCGAATCCAATGAAGCGAGTCGTCGAACTGGAGCATCGAGAAAGCTAAATGCTTCTTGGGCAATTGTTGCGGCTATTTCAGCGCCAAAGCCGTTTGTGAAAGTATCTTCGTGAACTATCAAAGCGCGATTAGTTTTCTTTACCGACTCTAAAACCATTTCTTTATCCCAAGGAATAATGGTTCGTAAATCTATAATTTCAATAGATGTGTGAGGTATTTCTTTCATTATTCTTTTTGCTGCTTGATATGAATCTTTTACCCCCATTCCCCAAGTTACAATAGTTAAATCTTTTCCTTCTTGTACGATTTTTCCTTTTCCAAACGGAATAAGATAATCTTTGTCGGGTTCCGGGGTTGTCGAAAAAGGGTGGCGATATAATCCTTTATGTTCGCAAAAAATTACAGGGTCTTCGAGCCTACAAGCCGTTTTTAATAAGCCTTTTGCGTCGGCTGCATTCGATGGATATGCTATCATTAAGCCCGGAATGTGTGCAAAAATAGATTCAATGTTTTGAGAATGATATAAACCACCATGAATATATCCGCCTACGGCAACTCGAATTACAACGGGAGCAGAAAAATTACCATTGGAACGGTATCTCATTGTGGCGATTTCATTTTTAATTTGCATAAAAGCAGGCCAAATGTAGTCTCCAAATTGCATTTCGACAACTGGTTTGAAACCTCGGAGAGCAAGTCCAAGGGCAACTCCGGCAATCGAGGCTTCGGCAAGGGGTGAATTGAATACCCTTTCGTTTCCAAATTTTGTTGATAGACCTTTAGTTGCAGTAAAGACACCGCCTTTGGGGTCAGCAATATCTTCGCCAAAAATCACCATTTTAGGATTGTTTTCCATTTCTTCATAAAGAGCATGATTGATTGCATCGACCATTACGATTTTTTCAGTTCCCGATGGCTCAAAATTTGAGTATGGTAAATTACGTGTTTCGTATGGTGCAAAGACAAACTTAATAGCGTCTTCTGGGTTCGGGTCAGGGCTTTCAAATGCTTTATCTGCTGCTTCATCAATTTCGAGCGACACTTTATGAAAAATTGTATCTAATTCTTCGTCGGTTGCTATGCTATGCTCAACAAGGTAATTGCGAAAGATTCGTATGCAATCTCGTTCTTTGGCTTTTTCAAGTTCTTCGATTGGACGATATTTCCTATGGTCATCGCTGGAAGAGTGTGGTAATAATCGCTCGACTAAGGCGTGAAGAAGTGAAGGTCCACATCCAGAAAGAGAATACTCAAGCGCCTCGCGAGCTGCAAGCAGAGCCTCGAAGAAATTTGTTCCATCGAAGGTCTTTATTTTTAGATTGGAATAGCAACAGAAGGTATGTCCAACAGTTTCACCCATAGATTGGTGTTCACGAGGCACAGAAATAGCATATTTATTATCTTGGATACAGAACATTACAGGTAGTTTTTCCCGAGAAGCCCAATTAACCGCTTCATAGAATTCGCCTTCGCTGGTGGCTCCTTCCCCGGAATCGACGTATGTGATTTCGTCCGACTTTAAGTATTTAGTCGCAAGAGCGGTTCCAACAGCATTTAGATATTGAGTTCCTGTTGGCGACGATGAAGTTGGCATATTTAGTTTTGGATGACCATAGTGACCTGGCATTTGACGTCCCCCCGTCGAAGGACAGTCTTTTTTCCCAAATGCGCCGAGAAAATACTCATAAGGTGTATAACCGAGAGCATAAACAAGACCAACATCTCGATAATAAGCCCAAACCCAGTCTTTACCCGGACGTAATGTCAAACCTATGGCTATTTGTGTGGCTTCGTGCCCACTGCCACCTATGTGAAAAAAGGATTTGCCTTGCTTAAGTAATTTTAAATGTTTTTCATCGGTTAAGCGAGCTTGTATCATCAATCTATATACTTTCATCAAAAAATCTTTGGACAATTCGAGTTGAATATGGGGTGGTATATCCTTTTTGAGTTGTACTGATTCCCTTGAACATGCAGGACCACGGTTGTGCACACAAAAGTCAGTTTCGAATGAATTGGCAATAGATTGACTCATTAATTTTTCATCGATTGATATGTAAGAATTTTTTCCCATATTTGCTTTTCCTTATACTTTATATTTTTAAAATTTATTTATCCTAAATAATTATTTAAAATAATTTGATTTATATTTGACGAAATTATTAAAAAAATATGGCTTGGGAAAATGTAATAGGACAAGAAGACATTAAATTACAGTTGCAACGACTAATTAGCGGGAATCGCATTCCAAATGCTTTTTGTTTTTGGGGCGTAGAAGGTGTTGGCAAGTTCGCTACCGCTTTAGAGTTCGTTAAATCGGCAAGTTGTTTAAATAAGAAGGTTGGAAATGACAAGGTAGAGCATTGTGAACAATGTTCGAATTGCGTAAATATATCCGAAAATAAGTTCCCAAATTTAGAATTTGTTTTTGCTCTGCCTTCGGGAAAGGGTTCCGAAAGAGGTGAATCCGGAACTTTGTCTCAATTATCCAGTGAACAGATTGAAACAATCAATCAGCGGCTTATAGATAAAATTCAAAATCCATATTCTCGGTTTGCAATTGAAGGTGCAAGCCAGATTCGGATTGGTGCAATTCGCGAACTTCGACGCAACCTTTCACTTTCGAACCCACTTCCGGGAAGGAAATTTGTGATTATTTTGAATGCAGAAGAAATGAGAATCGAGGCACAAAATGCATTGTTGAAGACACTTGAAGAGCCACGCAAAAATATTACTTTTATTCTTTTAGCTACTCGCAAAGAACAAATCCTTCCAACAATACTTTCTCGTTGCCAGATACTGTTTTTCCCTGTTTTGCCGACAGAATATATTTACAGTAAGTTAATAAATGAGTTTGGCAAAAGTGAGTTGGAGGCACAATTAATAGCGAAATTCTCTGCAGGTTCAATGACAACAGCATTGGAATTTCTTGAATCAGATGCAAAAGTTGTTCGCGACTCGATGGTTAATTTTCTCAGATTGTCCTTGAAAAAAGACTTATCCGGCTCTGTTTTGTCTTCGAATATCACAGATTTTGCGGAAAAATTGGACAAAAAGAAAGCAAATGTTGCTCTAAATCTTTTTGCCCAGTGGATACGCGATGCTTTTCTGATTTCAAAAAACGGAAATAAAGCGTATATAATAAATGAAGATGATATTGAGACTTTGAAGCGATTTGCCGAAAAATTTGCAAAACGAGACTTACCATCTGTTATTGACTGTATTGAAGAAACACGACGTTATGTTTTCTCGAACGTTAATGTTTCCCAGATTTTGCTCGATTTATTTGTGAAAATTCGGATTACTCTTTTTAAAAATTTTTAATTTTATTTTCTGTTACCCCAATTGTAGAATTAACTAGAAATAATATATTGCTGTTTCTCGATAATTTTATTAGTATTATTTAATTTTATTATTTTTGGCTTTTATATGCTACAATTTTAAATATTGTTTTTTTCTAAAATGGCGAAACGGATACGAAACAAGGAGAATGGAGGCAAAATTTTTTCTGAAAATATACTTGGGGGACGCGTTCCTCCTTATTCGATTGAAGCAGAACAAGCGGTGTTAGGTTCTATTTTGCTTGATAATTCAGCATTACCTAGAGTTTTGGAGCTTTTGTCGAAAGAAAGCTTTTACGCCGAACGCAATAGATTAATCTTCGATGCAATCGTTTCAATGTTCGAAAAAGGAATCGAAATTGATACGGTAACGCTTTCCAATGAACTGCAAAAGCGTGGCGTTTTAGGAAATATTATCGATACGGACTACATTTTGACTTTGCCCGAACAAGTTCCAACAGCTGAAAACATTGACAACTACTGCCGTATTGTCCAAGAAAAATACTTAAAACGCGCTTTGCTTTCTGCTGCTGGGAAAATTCTTATGGATTGCTACGATGAAACCGTTGATGCTCTGGAAGAAATTGATAATGCTGAACGACTTGTGTTTGAAATTGCCGAAAAGCGTTTTAGTCGTAATTATATAAGCATTAAAAAACTAACCCACGACGCAATCGATACAATTACCCGCTTAAAAGAATTTGGAACAAAAGGAATCACTGGTATCCCAACTGGTTTTATTGATTTGGACCGAATGCTTGGTGGGTTTCAACGTTCCGATTTGATTGTTATCGCTGCACGCCCTTCTGTGGGGAAGACCGCGCTTGCTTTGTCGCTTGCGCGCAATATTGCCGTAGATTATAAAATTCCTGTCGGGTTCTTTTCACTTGAAATGGCAGCATCGCAGTTGTCTATACGATTAATATCCTCGCAAACCGGAATTAGCAATCATAAGATTCGAACTGGAAATTTAACCCAAAACGATTTGGATGTGGTTTTGAAAAAAATCACACCTCTTTCGAATGCTCCACTTTATATCGATGATAGTCCAACTATTAGTTTAATTGAATTGCGGGCTAAAGCAAGACGCTTAAAAACGGAACACAAAGTCCAAGCAATATTTGTCGATTATCTACAACTTATAGATTCTCCGAAAGCAGATACGCGAGAACGTGAAATTTCAATCATTTCACGAACTCTGAAGCAAATTGCAAAAGAACTCGATATTCCTGTTATTGCCCTTTCGCAATTAAATCGTTCGGTTGAAAGTCGGGCGGATAAAAGACCACAACTCTCCGATTTACGTGAATCGGGTAGCATTGAACAAGATGCCGATGTTGTCCTTTTTATCTATCGTCCCGAGGTTTATGGCATAACAAAATGGTATGATAAATCTACCGACCCTATCGAAGGCGTTGCAGAAATTATCGTTGGCAAGCAACGCAACGGACCAACAGGAGCTTTTAAAATGGTTTATAGGAAGGATTTATTGCGTTTCGACAACGGTGAATTCAGCTATATGCAAGAAGAATCTGGTGGTGAACCTATCGAAGAAGATTTCGGAGATGTTCCCGATGATTGGGTAAATTAATTCCTTTGCTTGTGTGCCGAGGCAATTAAATATAAGATTCGAAGCGTGTTTCAAACGATAGCATAACAACGAATATAAGATAAATTAAAGGCTAATTAGCGAATTGCCCCTACCTGAGCCAAGGAATTTTATCTAAGTCAAGATTCCCGCCGGTGATGACTACACCTACTTTTGCTCCTTTGAATATTATAGGATTTTCGATAATAGCTGCTAATGA
>CAZPSM010000028.1:5284-11474 GCA_964589125.1 uncultured Hyphomicrobiales bacterium
TGCTGCCGATGGCTCGACCACTATTTTCATTCTTTCCCATATCAATTTCATTGACTTAATAATTGTTTCCTCTTCGACCGTGAGTATCTTTGATATGTTATTTCTAATTATGTTGAAGGTTTTTTCTGAAAGTGAGGTGAGAAGGCCATCGGCAATTGTTTGTGGATTTATCGAGGAATATATTGTATTGTCCCGAATAGAACGGAAAGCATCGTCGGCTCCTTTGGGTTCCGCTCCAATCACTTGTGTCTTTGGCGATAAATGTTTTGTTGCTATTAGAGTACCACTCATCAATCCACCACCACCGATTGGAGTAATTAAGTAATCCAAGAAGTCTGGATATTCAAAGCTTTCGAGGAATTCTTTTGCACAAGTTCCCTGACCAGCAATAACATAGAAATTGTCGTATGGATGTATAAAAATCGCACCAGAGCGCTCAACAAAATCTTGTAGTGTTGCTTTGCGCGACTCTTCGGTTGGTTCGCAAAAGATTATATCTGCTCCATAAGTTCGAACAGCCTCAACCTTTGGTCGGGGAGCAGTTCGAGGCATAACAATGGTTGCCAGAATATTGAATAAAGATGCACCGTATGCAATCGCTTGTGCATGGTTTCCTGACGAATGGGTGGCAATTCCACGTTGTAGAACTTCATCCGGCAAAGAAGTAATTGCAGCAAGTGCCCCGCGTGCTTTGAATGCTCCGACTTTTTGAAAATTTTCACATTTAAAGAAGATTTCCGCGCCTGTTATTTTGTTTATCTGTGTTGATGTCAAAACCGGAGTTTTATGGATAAATTTACTTATCCTTGTATAGGCGCTTTCGATATCTGCGTAGGTCGGAATTTCTCTACTCTTGAGGTTCCATACCATATTGCTTCCATTCCTCTTTCGAAGGTCCATAGACGCCCGGAACTCGAAGCCCCGCTTGACGCATTAGCACCGTAATTTGTCCACGATGGTGTATTTCGTGTTTAATTAAAGATTGAAGGATAAACTTTATTTTCCATTTTTCGTGGTATATTTCAATCTCTTCTTCGAGCATTGCGTCGCTAAGTTTTTTAGGTATTTCTAAAAGAAGTGATTTTGCGGCTTTTTCGTATGCAAGAATTATGTCGTTTGTGTTGTCGGGAACAGGGTCATTTTCTTTTGAGCCTTCGACTTCAATGTTGAGGTAGGAAAACATTTCTGGAATTGTACTCGCAATATGCCAAGCAATTCTTCCCAAAGTTCGCCCTTCGGGATAAACCATTGTTTTTAAACTTTCGTTTGTCAAATGGTGAAACACTTTGAGTGTAAGTTCGCTCTCTTGCTGAAAATCCGAAATAAAATCTTGTAATTTGCTATACATAATGAGACCTTCTAAAATAGGAAATAATGGATTAGCAAATTACTAACATTTCCAATAATTTGATTTATTTATTTAATTTTGAAATTGCAAATTTCGAGGTGGTTGTGGTCTCTTACATAAAAGGGAAATTAGTTCGCAAAGGTTCTTCATTCGTTGAAATAGAAAGCAACGGGGTTGGTTATCAAATTTTTGCTTCATTGAACACAATATCTGCTATTGGAGATGTAGGTAATGAAGTAAAAATCTATACTTTTTTACTTCTTCGCGACGAAAGTTTACTAATGTTTGGATTTGCTTCGCCCGAAGAGAAAGAAATATTCAAAGAGTTAATCAATATTTCGAGTATTGGTCCAAAAATCGCTCTTGCAATTCTTTCCTATTTAAGTGTCGAAGAATTTCTTGATTGTGTCGCGAAAGAAAAAACTATTATGTTAACCGGGTTGCCGGGGATAGGACGCAAGACTGCCGAAAGGATAATTCTGGAATTTCGCGAGAAAGTTAAAAAGTTTGTTTCGATTGGACAAGAAAAAGAAGAAGTTCAAAAGGAGAACCTTTTCGAAGAAGGAGTTGCCGCTCTTACGGTTCTTGGCTACCCAGAAAGTAAAGCCCGGTCTGCAATTGCCTATGCCTCGAAGGAAATTGGGGAAAAATCATCGTTGGAAGATTTGATTAAAACTGCTTTAAAACTTTTGAACCGCTGATTAGAACCAATAATATGCTATTCGAGCAAATAACCCTCGCCGATAATTGTAACCTAAACCTACAACCATATCATCGGAATAGTAATAATCGATTCCCAATCCGAATGTAATGCCTGTTTTGTTCTCTGTTTTTCCAAGATAATATAAAAGTCCGTAGTCGTTGTCTCGCAAAGAACGTGCTAGGACGGAATCTTGTTGGACATAGAACCCAAGCGATGGAGTTATGATGAAGTCGTCGAAAATTTCCCAAAAGTAATATAGTTCGGTTGTTACTAAAATATAAGTGAACTTGTATTCTTCGTATTCATATTGCTTTGGTAAAGGGTAGTCCTTCGAGGGGTAAATGTATCTTGGTTTGGAAGCAGAAAAACCAGCCAAGCCCATTGAAATGCCTAGGTTCCAGAAGCGGAAACCTAACGCACCACTCCATTTAAGCGAACCGTAGCCAACTTCTCCAAATACACTTTTAATATTCGAATTCCACAAAGATTCTTGTGAGAAGGTAAAAAGCGGATTTGATAGCAAAATTAGTATTATGATTTTTTTCATAATCAAAATAAAATTTATTTTTAAAATATGAAAAGGGGATACAGAAATATTCCCTCGATTCTATTTACTTACAAATTGTTTTGCATAATATTTGGGTGTAAGTCGCTCGCCCGTTGCTTTTTCAATCATCTCGTTCCAAGGGTATCTTGCACCTACGGAAAAAACTTTTTCAATAAGATATTTGCCAACTTCTTTGTGGTTGACGAAGCTATAATCTTCGTTTGGATTACCTTTGAGAATGTTGGTTACAATGTAATTATAGAGTTGCGAAGCAAGGAGCTCACCCAGTAAGTAGTTGTGATAATAACATGGACTTGTTGCGATGTGGATTTTGCTTGCCCAGTCTGGTTCATTTCGTCCTTCTGGTTTCTTAAGCATTTGATATTTTTCAACTAATTCCCACCATAGTTTATTTAGGTCTTGGTCTGGATTTTCATACATACTTTTTTCGAAGCGATACATAACTTGTGCCCAGCGACTGAAAACAAGTTGCTGCAAACGCAAAGTATTACGAGCGGGTTCTTTGATTCTATCAAAATCTTGAGTTGTAATTTTCAGCATTTCCGTCATCCATTTTGGGTTTGATGCAAGACGACCGAACATCATAGCGATGGCTTCGGTTGTAAAAATATGTGCTGGTGTTTTCAAATCCCAAGGCAAAGCCCCATCGAGGTATTTTTCGTACAGAGCATGACCATTCTCGTGGAGCATTGTTTCCATCCAACGAGCAGTTGGTTTAATATTGCAAAGAATACGTATGTCTCTGGAATCTCTGTCAATATTGATACAGAATGCGTGTTGATTTTTGTTCGGTTTTTCGAATAAATCGCTTCGCGAAAGAATGTCATCGATTGGCAAATCAATCGAAGAATAATAATCTTTTGTTAACTGAACAATATCTTTATCCTTGTAGAAATGGTCGAAATCTACTTCATAAATCTTTGGTGCTTCTTGGAAAAAACGATTTTGGTAATGCCAAGGCATCAATTCTTCGGGCTTAATTTTATAGCGTTCAGCAAGTATTTTATCCATCTTTGCTTTTTCTTCGGCAAAAGCCCCACGAGTAAGATTATCCAATTCATCGAATAGTTTTTGTATTTCCTCTGGGTCTTGTTCACTTAATTTTAAACTCATTTCGTGGTAGTTCTTAAATCCTAATTCGTGCGCAACTTCATTGCGAAGTTTTACAAGTTTTATAATATCGTTGGCAACGACAGAGCCGATTTTCTTCTGTTTTGACCAGACTTCTTGGAGTTCCTTGTTGTTTGTCGAGGTTTTAAGGATTTCCTCGACGTCGTTATCGGTAAGTTTCTTTTTTCCAATTTCTGTTCGGAAAGTAGAATACTTATTTTCTATTTCGCTTTGGAGTTTAGTAATTTCGTTGAGTTTTGCAGTATCGACCTGCTTGCCAAGAAATGTAAGATACAAAATTTCGATTCTTCGTTTTTTAGTGGGCTCTGTAACTCCATTCGATTCTCTGATTTTTTTAATTTTAGCGAATAGTTCTTTGTCCGAAAGAATTTTGTTTACCGCCATTTCCTTTTGAGCATAAATTTCCCAGTTCTCGGGTGAGCTGTTGGTAGCAGCAATAAAATATTGCAAAGACATATCCCGATAGGCTGGTTTCATTTTTGCTTCGTATTGTGCGATTAATTGTTCGTATTCTTTGTCCATTTTAGCAGTTTCCTCGTTGTTATACTTTTGTTTGCCACAAGACAAAACAATAAAAGATAGAAGCAATACTAAAAACAGTTTAACTTTCATTTTTGTTCAAAAATAATTCACCAAACAACAAAATTATGAAAAATGTATGAGTAAATAGGGACTTTCTATCTAAAAAACAAATTTTCCTAAATTTTTTACTTGCCCCAAATGCATTACAAATCTTGATGATTATTGGTTTTTTCCCGCTTTGTTTGGTTTTTATCGAGCGACAAATCAGTTTTCGTTACAATTACTATATAAAATCTGGTTATTTTAGTAAAATTGACTCTACTTTTGCTTTAAAAATTCAGGTATTGGATTTTCATACTAATCAATCTTGTTTGGGCAAGATTTCCAACCATTTCAACGTAGTAATAATCCAAAACATTTTGAATGCTAAAGTTTAATCGGAAAGGTAATTTATATTTCCGAAAATCAACTTGCAAAGAAAAATCTAATACATAAATTGGCACACGGGCATCATAATCGGGAACTTGCACACGCAGTGTTTCGTCGATTCTTTCAATCTTGCTAATATATCGGAAATCGGTAACGACACTGAAGTTTTCGTAGGGAAGTGTAATCGAGGCAACTAAATTCCATCTTGGGCGATACTTCAGCACCGTTGCAGAGTCGATGTCTTTTGGTTCAAGAAAAGTGAGTCCGAAAGTAAAAGGCAGAAGGCGGAACAATAAGGTTTGCAAAGAAAGTTCTGTTCCAAGAATTTCTGCATTGGTAATGTTTTGGAACTTTATTACTGGTTTCGACGAAGTTAAATCGAATTGTGGCTCAATCAAGTCATTGTATCTTGTGTAAAACAAGGCAAAATCTATTCGTGTCGGGAAAAGCCAGTCCTGAAATTCAAACAGAGAGCCAAGCTCAGCCGACCAAGATTTTTCTGACTTCAGCCTCAAGTTTGGAACAACTTCAAAGCCACTGTACTTAATAGATGAAAACCTTTCGGCTAATGATGGGCTCCGAAAACCTCGACCAACCGAAAGTCGCAGACTGTTATTTTGAGTTAGTGAGTAGTTAATGCCTAATTTCGGGGAGACTTCGAAGTTCGTATCGGTTGAGTCAGTTTTTTCGATGTCTAATCTGCCACCGAGCGTAAGGATGAATCTATCGAAATTAGATAGTTCAACTTGGGTGTACGAAGAAAACCAGTTTTGTTTGTGAATGCCATATATATTAGAATTTACCCAGTTACGCGTATAATTGAACCCAGAAGTTAGTAGTATATTGTTGACGAAATGAGTGTTAAACTGTAACTCATTATTCCAACTAAAAGCCGAGCTCTGCCGATATTCTGGATGGGTAGGCGGAATATTCATCGATAAATCTGTATTATAAAGGGAACTCCGTAGGTTAACGAATGTTTTTTCAGTTAGTATTAATCTCAAATCTGCTGATATATTGCCCTTATTCGAAAGTAATTTTCGAGACAAATCTATATTAGATGGTGGTATAGTTGCGCTGTCCAAGCTATTCCAATAAACCCAATCATCTTTTCTATCGGAAGCGAAAAAACCAAAAATAGTGAGTTTTCCATAATCCTTGAAGTCCTTGCTTACTTTTCCAAAGATATTGCCGCGAAAACTTTTGTCATACTTTCTATAACTTTCATCATTTAAAATATAACCTCCCAAAGTGAGTTTAATGAACCCTAAATTGGATGAATAATACCCGCCGATAGAACTTTTAGTTGTCAGTTTATTTGTATATATCCATTGTTCATATTTTGGCTTGGTGTAGAAACCACCTTGAAGGTTGATGTTATATGCTGTTGTTTCTGGAGGCTCTTTGGTTATAATATTGACAACTCCGCCGATAGCACTCGACCCATAAAGAGCCGAACCCGAACCTTTAACAATTTCGACTCGGCTTA
>CAZPSM010000028.1:11484-25444 GCA_964589125.1 uncultured Hyphomicrobiales bacterium
CCGGTATTATGTCGAATTTGGCATCAGCATTGTCGCCGGCAAGGAAAGGTATGCCGTCGACAAGATAAGCAACCCTTGAACCTAAACCTAACGAGAACCCCGATGAACCACGAATATTAATGTTATCTTTATTGATAATTACTCCAGAAACATTTCTTAATGCTTCGTCGAAGCGCAAATAGTTCCTTTTTTGGAAAACTTCGTCGGGAACTATCGATACACTGATTGGTACTTCTTGTACTACTTGTAGTCTTTTGGTAGCAGAAACAACTATCTCGCTGGTTCTGAGTGTCTTTTCGATAAGAAAAACTCGTAATGTATCGTCTTGTGGTATATTAATTTTACCTCGGAAAATGTTGTATCCAATCGAGGTAACTATAATATTGAATTCCCCTTTGGGAATTTTCGCGAGTCGAAAAAAACCATTTTTGTTCGAAATCGCCCCATAACTCGTTCCTTCGAGTCGAATAGTTGCTCCAACAAGTGGTTGGTTGGTATTTTTGTCGAATACATATCCATAAAAATCATATGCAAATACCTTTAGATTCCATACAATGAAACAAAATATAAAAACAGCTTTCAATCGCATATCAATCAAAAAGGTTGTTCTGGTAAATTATTGAAATCGACAAAAATATTAATATCGGTTATTATATCACCTTTTTTTACGTATATTGTGCTGGGCTTTTTCGATAGGGTATCCATTGTGTAAACTCCGATTACTTTCCATTCTAAAATTGAACCATAGCGTAGTGCACCAACAATATATTTCAACTCGACAGGTGGAGTATCTATCTTTAGGGAGAATGGTATGCTATCGACAAAGCGTGGCAGAGTATCGGTAAAGTAGGCGTTTCCAGAAAGAATTTCACCGATTATATCTTTCGGCGGATATTCTTTGAAAGCAACAACTCTTAGTTCCAAGGCAGAGTCGGGCGAGGGCCAACTATTAATGCCCGAAACAACTATTAACTTCCCGTAAATATTTGCTTCCTTTTTGCCAAATTCTGGAGTTAGACCTTCTTGGCAAGCATTAAGGAAAAGAATTAAGGAAACAATAAATATGTCAGAGAATTTTTTCATCGGACGATAGCGAATTTCTTCAAACTCGATATTATTTCAGTCCCATTTTTGTCCAACTTCCGAACTCTAAAATAATAAATTCCGCTTTCGAAAGAATAGCCATTGTAGTTCGGCAAACCGAATTGAATTCCACCCTTCCAGCGCTCGTTTTTTAATTCCAAAATTTTATGGAAATACGCATCATAGACTTCGACAATTGAATTCGAGGGTATATTAGCAAAAGTAAGTTGTTCATCAAGTGTTAAATTTAATGGATTTGGATAAGCAAAGGCTCGCGAAATTTCTTGAAGTTCCCGTGTTAGTGCAATGGTGTTAAATGGTGGAGCCATTGCCTTACCCAGATCCTTCGAATAAATTTTTCCTAAAATTAGGTAAAAATCAACTCCGAGCGAAATGATATTAACATCGGAACTCAACTCAATTTCTATCGAAAAACCACCATCGCCAAGCTTGAGCTCGACAACTTGTCCGAAAGGCTCAATACGATAATTCGAAAGGCTTGTAGCCGAAACAGAGTCCAACTCTGAGCTAAAATATAATTTTATCTTATTTTCGGTAATGAACTCGAATTTTTGAACGAAAAGTAAGGTATCCACGGTAGCAACAGAATCGATTTCGAATGAAAGTATCTTCGAGATTGTTAGATTTCCCCAGTAATCACGGAAACTTTCAATTTGAACCAAATATTCACCAAATTCTAATTTTTTGTTGAAAGTCAAAACCAAAATAGAATCGCTTGCTCTTTGTATTGTAGCAACTTCTATCTCGCTCCAGTTTGTATCATAGACTTGAATTACTGATTTATTTCGAAAGACTAATGGAAGTTTTCCAATAAATTGAATTTCAATTTGTTTCGGCGATATTACCTCGATAGAGGAAGGTTGAGTTAGTTTAGTGAAGTAAATACGTTTGGGGGCAGTAAAATCGCTCGGTTCGAAAACACCAGCGTCATTTACTGCACGAACAACGAAGTCAATTATGTTGGAAGGATTAGTTACCTCGAGGGTAAAATCGCTGGAGTAACTTATACCTAAAAGGCTTAAATTCCCGTTAGAAAGAAGTTCAAATATTTCGTATTTGTCAGCGTTTTCGACTTTTCCCCAATTAAGATTCACTTTACCAGTGGAATCGAGCCATCCGTCGAGAAAAGATGGGGTTAGCAGCTTTGTTTTAACATTCAGTTCATAAAAGTGCAAACCATCCCAATTTGAAATACCAAACTCGTTTATTCCATTGCCATCGAAATCATAAACAATAGCCGAGTTCGAATAAACAAATGGTATCCAAAGAATTGGCGAAAAGGAACCTTCGTTTGTATCTAACTTCAAAGCATAGAAATTTGGAAACAAAGAAACCAGCAGTTCATCCCCGTCGTCGTTGTCGATATTTCCGGCAACCAAACCATTTCTATAAAAAATGCCTTGAGGAATACTTCCTGTCCTAACACCAAAAAACGATTTTAGGTAAGTTGCCGAGTACGTGTCTTTCGAACTTGCTTTTACCCTAAACAATCTCCATAAAGACCCTTTGTGTTCACGATAGGCCTTATCTTCAAAATCCTTCGATTGAACAAAAAAAAGTGAGTAGTTTTGGTTCGGTTCCAATTTGCCAATACAAGTAGAAATAGAAAGCGGGTCGCCTTCGGTTTTCAGTGAGTATTCCAATCTAAAAATCTGGACCATTCTGTCGAATTCATAGATGAGGAGGTACCCCCGAGTTGTGAAGAAAGCTAGTTCCAAATTACCGTCCGAATCGAAATCTGCGATTTGAATATTTGGCTTAGTGCCAATGATGCCGAAAGAGTCGGGAGGTATTATTTGGTAAATGGTTTTATACATTCCATTTTTAAAGCTGATAACTTGGATAGATGTATCGTCGTAACAAATAAGTTCATCTTTGCTGTTCCCGTCGATATCCCTCATTCTTCCTGCCCAAAGTTTTGTGCTTGGTGGATTTTGAAACAAAATCGTCCCGAAGTAATATTGAGTTTCTTCTCCCACTTGAAAAAGTTGGGTTTTGCCTAATAAAGTGGTCAAAATTTCAAATTTACCATCGCCGTTGGAGTCGCCAGTATCGACTGGAATCCAAGGTTCTCCCAATTCGGCAACTTTTGTAAAACCGCTATCTACAAATTTGTATAATTCAAGGTTTTTCCATTTCAAATCGTCGTAGGGATTCAGCAATAAACTGTTTGGTCTTGTGGAGTTAAAAGGAATAGGTAAACTGGATAAGTACGCTAAAGGCAATGTGTTATATTTTTGAGAGAAACTATTTGAATTATAATGTTTGGGTCTCCGGATTGTTCCATAGTAGTTCAGTTCTTTTCCCGATTTGGTGGTATAGCGAATAGTTATAGATAGAGAATCATTTGAAAAGCTTTCTATCCCTAAAAGTGGGATAAAATGCGATTGTGAATATGTTTCGTCGCTAAGCTGTAGAACTTCTTTTCCATCTTTCGAAACACTTACTTTGCAGAAAGTAGGTAAATTTGTGTTGGTTTCTAAAACATCAAGTTCCCGGTTTTCGTAGATGCTCGATACGAAATCAACCGATCCGAGTTGAAGCGAAGAATCCCGACTTGACACAAAAAACCGAACGGACTTTCCGATTTGGTTACCGTTGCGCAAAGTAACAATGAGTTTCAGTGTGTATTCTCCTTCATCTAAATCTGCGGTATTAAGTTTAATATTATTTCCCAACGATTGTTTGTTGGAGTGTTCTATGATTTTTCGAAACAGAGTAGTATCATTTTTGTATAGGTAAAGATTATATTGTAAGAAGAACGGAGAATATGCAAAAATTTGAACTGAAATATCTTTCGTTACTTCTTTTAAAAATTCATCATCGTTGTCGATACCACGAATTTCGAAGAGCGAGGTTCCAAGGAAGTCAACTGCTTCTGCAAAGTCAACATACCCGTGCGAATAACTTGCCCCCTTGCCCGAAAGGCTTTTCTGTGTTGCTTTCAAAATTCCAACTATTTGTTCTTCCTTCAATGTTGAGTCTGCAGCAAGGAGCAAAGCACATCCACCAGCGACAATGGGAGCAGAGAAGGAAGTTCCAGAAATATACCTATAAGAGTTGTCCAACGAGGTAGTATAAATCTGAACACCCGGAGCAAAAATATCAACGTTTGGTCCGAAATTACTTGAATTTGCAATCACTCCCTCCGAGGTTATAGAGCCAACAGAAATTACACCATCAAAATCTGAAGGATAGTGTGGAATAATACTACCATCATTTCCTGCCGATGCGACAACAATACATCCCATAGATTGTGCGAATGAGATCGCATCCTCGAGTAGACGAGAGTATTCTTGCGAACCAAACGAAAGGTTTAATATATTAATTCGGTTCAGTGCAGCGTAAATTATTGCGTTTGCTACATCCTTGATTTCTGCATTTCCTGTTAAATCGAACACACGAAGAGCAACAATTTTGACCTCGGGAGCAATTCCAACGATTCCAATATTGTTAATATCGGCACCAACGACTCCAGCGACCATTGTTCCGTGTCCATGCTCATCGAAAGGTATTGGGTCGGGAATAGAATAATCGCCCAAATTCCCATAAGTTTGATTCACAAAATCATAGCCGATTACGTCGTCGGTGAACCCATTGCCGTCATCGTCTATCCCGTTTAAGTCTCCAGAAATCCCATTCACTTTCACGCTATCGGGCCATGGTTCAAACTTGCCAGTGTTATTAATGTCTTCCTTAGGATTTATCCAAATCCGATTTTTTAAATCATTATGCTCGAAATCAATCCCCGTGTCGATAATGCCAACACGGATACCTTTACCGGTGGATTTTTTCCAAGACTCCCTTGCACGAACAAAATCGATATACCACTGCTTCTGAAAATCTGTATCTTTAATATTATCCTGCTCTATACTGATTTTAAAATTTGGTTCTATAAAATCAATTTCTGGAAGGCTCCATACTTTGGAAAGTATAGTGGCAGACAAAGAATCGGGGATTTCGATAATATAGTAGTCCAAAAGATTATCGACAAGGTTGGTTGTCAAAAGACTTTGGGTCGAGGCTTTGATTTTAAAATCAGTAGCTCGTAGTACTTTGGAAAATTGCATTTCTGTTAAATGAACTCCACTATTCAAAAGATACTCTTTAGCCAGTTTGTTAGGCAAATCCTGCTTGAATTTAATAATAAAGGTTCCAGAGAACAAAGGATAATGTAAAAAGAAAAAAACTATTATAACAACGAGCAAATGAAGATTCTTCATAAACTACTAATTGAAAATTAAATAAACGTATTCTTTTATGATTTATTAAAAACACCAATAAGTAATCCTATTGAAAATTTATGGAAAATTAAAAAAAATTAATTATTTTAATTAGGAATCCTAACTAATTTTGTATTTTAAATTTTTTGATAATTGCTATATGAAATTTCTTAAAAATAAAAGTCCGCCTTAGAGTTTCGAAGGAATCGTTGTCGATAGTAGGTATTGTAGTATTAAAATTCGCAGTAAGTAGTTCAAACTCTAAAAAGCAACAAAAGAATAATTTATTGAATTTTTATTAACAAATTAAGGAGAATAAAATGGACACAAACATCAAAGGATATGATTATGGGCTTCCTACCCTCGAGACTTCTCCGGTAAGTCTCACCGATTTGGAATTCTTAAAGAAAACTCTTCTATGGAGTGAAGATGACACAAAATACCTTCGAATGGCAGGTGAAGTTTTAAGTAGCCAAATTGACGAAATTCTGGACCTATGGTATGGATATGTCGGTTCGTATCAACATCTGGTATACTTTTTTACCGATGGTAAAGAAGCAATTGGCGAATATCTCGATGCAGTTCGCCTTCGTTTCGGGCAATGGATTAAGGATTTATGCTTACGGAATTACGACCAAAATTGGCTCGATTATCAATACGAGATTGCGAAGCGTCATCATAAAACAAAAAAGAATCTGACAGATAATGTTCAATCGGTATCGTTTGTTAATTTCAGATATATGGTTGCGTTCATTTATCCAATAACATATACAATCAAGCCTTTTCTTTCGAAGGGGGGACATTTGCCGCAAGAAGTCGAAGCGATGTATAATGCATGGTTCAAGGCAGTTGTTCTAAGTGTTGTTCTTTGGTGTTACCCATATATAAAGGAAGGCGAATTTTAAGCGAAATAGGGTAACCGATAAAATAAGTTTTCGAAAAAATCGGTTACCCTTTTTTTATATTTTTTATGGTTTCATCGTTTGATTTAGAAATACAGAATAACCAAATTGAGCATCGGATTGTTGCTGGTTTGGAGCGTATTGCCGAAGTTTTTAGAATCCTGCTTTGGGAACAAGGTAAAAAATTTCGCCTTTCTCCAATTCAAATTCAGATATTGATTTTTGTGAATACACATAGTCGAGAGAAATGTAATGTGAGTTATTTAGCAAAGGAATTTAACCTTACTAAGGCAACGGTTAGCGATGCGATACAATCATTACTTCGCAAAGGATATATTGCAAAGAGGAAAAGCCAATCCGATGGAAGAAGTTATGGAATTGAACTTACGCATTCTGGTAAATTACTATACCGAAAAATTTCTAATTACACAAATGAATTGGTTAGACCAATATTTAAATTAAGTCAAAACGAAAAAGAATGCCTTCTTAAAAATCTAATCAATATAATTTATCAGTTGAATAAATCGGGTGTAATTTCCATTCAGCGTATGTGTTTTACTTGCAAGTATTATAAAAGTGAAGGTGAAAAACATTTTTGCCAGTTTCTTGGAAAGCCTCTTCACAAAAGCGAATTGAGATTAGATTGCCCGGATTATGATACCTTATAATTTGTGTAAAACTTGCTAACTAAAAAACCTGTATCTAATACAGGTTTTTTAGTAGAAACTTATAATTATTATATTATTTTGAAGATATTCGCATTTTATAAAAAGAGCGATATACAAAAATCAAAGCAAGGACGAAGAACACACTTCCAATATAAGGAGCAATAGGTACAAAACTTGGGACAATAGCAATTTCCATTGCAAGCAATCCAAATAGAGTAGTAAATTTAATTATTGGGTTCAGAGATACTGCCGAGGTATCCTTGAATGGGTCACCTACGGTATCTCCAACTATGGTTGCTGCATGAAGGGGTGTACCTTTTTCTTTAAGGCTAGCCTCCACTATTTTCTTTGCATTGTCCCAACAGCTACCGGCATTTGCCATAAATACCGCCTGGAAGAGTCCAAATATTGCAATTGATATTAAATAACTAACAAAGAAGGCAGAAGGCTCAGCCGAGGACAAATCGGTAGAATCTATAGGTTTTGTAGCAGCAGAAAAGAAAGCAAATGCCAAGGCAAAAGAAAATATAGCGACGAAGATATTCAACATCCCCGATTGGGCATAACGGGTGCAAATCTTTACAACTTCTTTGGAATCTTCAGTTGAAGCTTTTTTCGAGCTCCCATCTTCCCTACTCAGTTTAATGTGTCGTTTGATAAACTCGACTGCTTTGTAGGCACCTGCCGAAACCGCTTGCATCGAGGCACCGCTGAACCAGTAAATTACAGCACCGCCGCTTAAAAAACCGAGAATTAAATATGGATTTAGAATATTTAATACGCTGGTTATATCTACACCAGGAGGCAGTATATTATTTTTCAATACAAGAATTAGGGAAAATATCATAGTTGTTGCTCCAACAACAGCCGTACCAATTAAGACTGGTTTCGATGTAGCTTTGAATGTATTTCCGGCACCGTCATTTTTTTCGAGATAATATTTTGACTTCTCAAAATCAGGTTGAAAGTTATACTCTTTTTTAATTTCTTCGGATATATTGGGTTGTTCCTCTATCATCGACAGTTCATATATTGATTGAGCATTATCTGCAACTGGTCCATAGCTATCGACGGCAATAGTAACGGGTCCCATTCCAAGAAAACCGAAGGCAACCAGCCCAAACGCAAATATTGAATGATAATCCATATATGCATTCAATCCATTAGTGCTAGCAATGTAAGCGATAAACATTAAACCAAGGAAAAGCATACCCTGCCAGAAAGCGCTAAAATAACCAGAGACAATCCCTGAAATAATTGTGAGCGAAGTTCCACCTTCTTTTGAAGCATTAACTACCTCCTTTGTATGACGCGCATTCGGACTGGTAAAAATTTTGGTAAATTCTGGAATTAATGCAGCGCCCAATGTGCCACAAGAAATTACTATCGCAAGGGTATACCACAGTCCAGTGTTACTTCCAGAAGAATCCGTTACTCCCCCCAATTGCCAATAACTTATTACGAAAGTCAGAATAATAGATAAGATAGAAGTAATCCATACGAGTGATGTCAATGGTTTTTCGAAATCAATATCGTCTGCCTTACTATATCGGGTATTCGTAAAAAGCCTATTTATATAGAACCCAACAAGAGAGGTAACAATCATTGATATTCTCATTACAAAAATCCAAGTAATTAATTCTGCTTGATATTGCGGTAAAACTCCAAGCACTATAAAAGTGATAAGTGCTACCCCGGTTACTCCATAGGTTTCGAAACCATCTGCCGTAGGTCCGATACTATCGCCGGCATTATCTCCGGTGCAATCGGCAATGACACCAGGATTACTGGGGTCATCTTCTTTTAGGTTGAAAACAATTTTCATTAGGTCCGAACCAATATCGGCGATTTTTGTAAAAATGCCGCCAGCAATTCTTAATGCACTGGCTCCGAGCGATTCGCCTATCGCAAAACCAATGAAACAGGGTCCAGCCAGTTCACGAGGAATGAAAAGTAAAATGATAAGCATCATAATGAGTTCTACACTAACAAGAAGTACACCAATACTCATACCAGCTTGTAAGGGAATATATAGAAGTTTAATAGGCTTTCTTTCTAATGAGGCAAATGCCATTCGACTATTTGCGAGGGTGTTGAGCCTAATCCCAAACCAAGCAACACTATACGAACCAATAATTCCAATTACGGTCCACGAAAGAATAATCAGCACCCCGCTTATGCCAAAACCCTCTTGAAGAATACCAAAATAAAACGACATTGCTAACCCAATTAAAACGAACAACATAACAAGGAACTTCCCTTGCTGGATTAAGTATGTTTTTGCTGTTCGGAAGATTAATTCGGAGATTTCCAGCATAGATTTGTGGGCTTTTATAGATTTCAAGTGCAGGAACTCGTACAAGCCAAACACCATTCCAAGAATGCAGATGACTAATCCAACGTAAAGTAAGTTTTGTTGAAAAGATTCGAGATAGGGTATTTTTAAGGTTGCTTCACTTGCATATAATTCGTTGCTCGTTAGGAACACCATTACGCAAGAAAAAGGAACGGAAGCCACTCGGTAAAAAATCTTTTAATCAATTTGTTCATACAACACTCCTATATTGTCGAAAAGCCTCGATTACAGAATCAAAGTTGAATTTTATAAAATTTAAAACCGCAAATATATGCAAATTATACGAATGTCACACTATCCATTTAGTCAATGAATAGACAAATGCATCTTACACGTTGTTCAAATACAACATGTTTGCACTTGCCAAGAAAACCCGTTACATTAAACTCGAATATATTAAAAAAGTAGAAGCACAATATTTTTTGTAGGAACGCAATTTGCTACAATTTCTGTTCCATTTCGCAACTGGTTAAATAAATAATATCGCTATGAGTTCTGTTTTATTCTGGTGTTAGTGAAATATATTTATGGTATTAGTTTCATAATTCATCTCTTGTAACTCCATCGGTATAAGAAACAGGCGCAGTTCAAAATATTGTTTAGTTATTGAATTCATTTTACTAATTGGACTATATAAATATAGAACCCCAAACTTACGACCTTGACCAACGATAGTGGCACCAATACTTTGAGCTCCTATAATCTGTTTGTCTTGAAGAGTAAACTAATGTTTTCTAACCATTCGCAGCATTTTAATATTTAAAATCAAAAAACGAATGAATTGATAAATAAAATTTGTTCTTAAAAACTTTACGAACTTTGTTGGCACAGGTGGATAGTAACTTTGTTCGAATGGCTTTCTAATTCCCATTTCTTCCTCCTTTACTCTGGAACAATAAACCAAAACGGATTTGCTTTTGCTTTATAAATGAAAGCATAATGTAAAAAGTGTTTAATCCAATGACCTGCTAATCCAATTTCGCCGGTAGTATATCTTAGATTTCTACCGGTGTCGGGATACTTATTAAAATCTGGAATAATAGGATACATTGTCATGGAGATAGCAGTTCCATTTAAGAAACTTGCGCCAGCGCTTGCAATACAGGCTGCACCCATATCAGCAAGCGAGGCTTTTCTTATTGGTTCAGTAGCCTTGCCATTTATCATATCAACAATGTTGTAAGCGATTTGTCGAGCCATTACTCCCGATGGCATTCCAGTACGTGGAGGGGTTGGGAAAATAGGAATCCCATTAGGATTTATCATTGGCTTTGAAATTGGATGTGGTGGTGCGAAAGCGATTCCTGCTGCGAATATATTTTTGTATTTAGGCGATTGAAGGCCAATCCGATGGTTTCCATTCTTCATAAGGTTTTTTAGTATAATCTGCATCAACTAACATAAATCCATTAGGGGCAAAAAGTTCCGAAGTAATATCATTATTATATTTGTCATAGGCTTTTAAGCCTACACCACTGAATGGCGGAAGTAACATTGCAAAATCTTCTTTTACCGATTTTTCTTCGCCGTTCAAATTTTCATAAACAACCTCATTTTCCATTACTTCTTTGACATGAGCCTGTGTTATCCATTCAATCCCGCGTTCTGTGAAAAGTGATTCAGTAAAAATTCTGCTATGAGTTACATACCCCCCTCGTTTGATGAACATACCACCTATTCCAAAGTCACCTAATTCCAATTCATTAGAAATCCAAATAATCCTGGCTTTATCTCGTATCCCGTTTTTTCTTAATACGAATTCAAGATTGAGCAAATATTCGAAAGCAGCACCCTGGCAAGTACAAGTTCCGTGTCCCGTGCCTATTAGAAAAGTTTGTTTATCACCCTTTTTCATTCTTTCGATTTTTTCTTTGAGATGTTTTGCTGTTTCATCGGCATGAGAATAAGTACAAACCGATAGACTGTTTTTTCCTGGCCCTAATCCTTTTGTAGCTTCAAAATTTAGTTTAGGTCCGGTAGCATTAATTAAGTAATCATAAGTTACTTTTTCTGTCCTACCGATTTTGTCTTCGCTAGTATATTCGATTGTAACGAACGGAGTTGAAGACTGAGCGTCTCCTTCGGGGTGAATGCTAATTGCTTTCGCCTGGTAAAAAATTATCCCAGTTTTTTTATAAACAGGAGCTAAAGGGAATGTTACTTGTTCTGGTTTCATGTATCCAGTTCCGACCCAAATATTAGATGGAATCCAGTTCCATTTGCTATTTGGAGAAACTACAACAATCTCATGTTTACTGCTTAATTTTCGGCGGGCGTGAAGTGCAGCTGTTTGTCCAGCTATCCCTGCTCCAAGTATTAGTAAGCGAGCCATATTTCCTCCAAATTATTTTAACTATTTATATTTTCTTAAAAGAACAATCGAAATTACAAAAATTAATATCATTCCACTTAGTACGCCTATTTCCAACATATATGTATGAGTCTTTTCCTGATAGTAAGCAACTTCAACGCTAATTATTAAAATTCTTCGAATAGCAGCAATTAGCCCTACAATTAAAAATGGTTCAGAACAAAGAACATGTTCTTTAATTGTAATTCGTACCGTATACAGTATTTCAAGAATCATAACGAGTAATAATGTTTTGGCAATTATTTCTATTGCTACTTGGATATGATTTTTAACATAAAACAATTCATAGAATGAAACTATTTCGCTATAAATTAAAAGACATGCGCTGGCTACGAGTAATAGCGCGACGATAGTATAAATTATATTCTCAATTATATTAAGTGAGTTGATAATTTTTTCTTTCATTGTAACTTTGCTTTTACTATATAATTTTCTACTATATATATGTGTTACATTAAGTTCGAATATATTAAAAAGTTACATCTCTAAATTCATCGAGCAAATCAAGTGAACGTTGTGCTTTGCGGTCTTCGGGGTCATGTTCCAATGCTTTGCGGTATGCCATTTTTGCTTCATACTTTTTACCGAGAAATAGATAAGCATCGCCCAGCAGGGTATATGCTGCTGCTGAATCTGGATTTTTTTCTATTATTTTAAGAAAATTTTTTACAGCATCTTCATAGGCACCAAGCCGTAAATTTGTAACCCCAAGATGAAAATATGCAATATGGAAATTTGGATTTTTTTCGATTACTACCAAGTAATGACTCCTCGCTTCTCGAAGATGACCATAGTGGTAATTTAGAATACCCAACCAATAGTGTGCCATAAGGAAATTTGGGTCAAGTTCCAGCACCTTTTTCATAGTGTCGATTGCTTTACGAATTCGAACTTGGCGGTAATATGCTAAAGCAAGTTCATAGTATGCGGTAGGGAAATGGGGCAGAAGTTCCACCGCTTTTTCTAAATACTCTACAGCAGAATCGAGATTGCCAATACGATAGAAGACATTTCCGCAATGTTTGTAAACAATTCCACGGTTCGGGTCCCGTTCAATAACTTTTTGATAGAACTCAATTGCTTTCAAATATTCACCATTGGTTTCGGCTTGGTATGCCGCAAGGATATCGGGGTCATCAGAATCAAAACGCTGAACATTAGCAAACATAACCACTCCCTTTAAAAGTTCAATGGTAAAGGTTTTTCACCTGAATAATCATAGAAGCCGCGCCCAGTTTTGCGTCCTAAATGACCTGCAAAAACAAGTTTCTTAAGCAAAGGAGCCGGGCGAAAGCGAGGGTCACCAATATCTTGGTGCAATACGTTCATTATTGCCAGAGTTGTATCTAAGCCAATCAAGTCTGCCAAAGCAAGGGGTCCCATTGGGTGCGAAAAACCAAGTTTTGCTACTTCGTCGATAGCATCAACAGTTCCGATGTGTTCCATCACTGCCCAAATAGCCTCGTTGATAAATGGCATCAAGATTCGATTTGCTATAAATCCGGGATAGTCGTTTGCAAGAATAGGGACTTTCCCCAGTTTTTCTGCAAGTGTTTTAACAATTTGGTATGTTTCGTCACTTGTTGTAAGCCCCCGAATTACCTCTACTAATCTCATCATAGGAACAGGGTTCATAAAATGCATTCCTATAACTTTATCAGGGCGCTTGGTTTTCGAAGCAATCTCGGTAATAGAAATTGTCGAGGTATTAGTTGCAAGAATGACCTCCGGGCGAACCAAAGCATCGAGTTCTGCGAAAGTATTGAATTTTAATTCCTTATTTTCGCTTATGGCTTCGACAACAAAATCGGCATCTGCCCCTTCTTTGAAATTAGTCGATGGAATAATGTGGGCAAATGTTTCTTTTGCTTGCTCTTCGGTTATTGTTCCTTTTTTGACCTGTCGCGCAAGATTTTTTTCGATTGTGGAAAGGCCATTTTTCAAAGCCTGTTCAAATGCATCGCAAAGCACAACTGTAAAACCATATTGAGCAAAAGTATGGGCAATTCCATTTCCCATTGTTCCTGCTCCAAGAACTAAAACTTTTTGAATTTCCATAAATTCCTCTTTGTTAAGTAATGCACAAAAAAGAATTATAAAAATAAAAAAAATTTGTAAAAATTTATCATAGATGTTTAACAAAATACAAATCTCGACGGATAAGTTTTACACAACTTTTTGAACTTTTTACATAAACATAAAATTGTTATCTTTGTAGTAAAAATATGTGAATATTTTTAGGAAAGCTTGTTATTGCACAGATTGGAAGGCAAAAATGAAAAATCTGATTATGTCATTAATTACCTTCTTGTGTTTTTGTTCATCGTCTTATTCGG
>CAZPSM010000029.1:0-2965 GCA_964589125.1 uncultured Hyphomicrobiales bacterium
GTTCAATAGCTTCGCTCAGCCGCAAGCCAGCGCTGTAAATTAATGAGATTATGGTTTTGTGTTTTAGATTGTCGATGGCATTTAGTAAACGTATAACTTCCGATTTATCTAAAACAACATGTAATTTCTTTTCTATTCTATCGGGATAAAGATAGTTTAGTTTAAATTTTTTTCTCAATAACTCATTGTAGAACAATTTAATAGCTCCGACAAGCACTTTTTGGTAAGATTGAGAAATATTATTTTGAGTAACCTGATGATGGATGAACGATTCAATTTCGGTTACCGAAATAATTTCGGGATTTCTATAGGGAAAAGCAGATAAGAATTGATTTAATGCATTAGCATAAGACTTTATGGAGCGAAAAGAATACCGTTTAATATTGAGCAATTTTTTAAAATCTTCTAAGTAATTCATTTCCATTTTGATGCAAATATACATAATAATATACAAATTAATCAAATTTGAGGCGGTAAATGCAATATTATTTCACACCTGCGTTTATATAAATATTATAATATAATCTAAGAAAGACACCATGAAACAACTTATTGCGACTTGTTTAACACTATTAATTTCCCATCTTTATGGGCAAGTTCCAACCCTGATTTTTCATTCGGGCTTTGAACCGAATACTGATATTATTGGGCAAACATCATCCGGAGCAGACATCGTTGGGACAGATAACACCTTCACAATAAAAAATAATTGGGTAACTGATCTTGAAGGACCACCTAATAATTGCCAATTTGGCATACAGTACCAAGGTGGCAACGACACAATGCGTCTTGCAGAGATTGCACCTGATCCGCTGAACCCAACAAATAATGTTCTGCACTTCAGGCTGAATTATCCCAATGTATCCCCCGGCCAGAAAGGCAGAGTTCAGGGCAACTTATACTTCTGCTCACCCGGATTTCAATCGCTGTATTATTCGGTACGACTGTTTCTTCCAACTGATCTGGATACGCTGAAGTTTGTTCCCGCAGAGGTCAAATGGTTTACGCTGTTGGAGTTTTGGAATAACCCTGGTTGGCTGGATCCTTTGAATGGGTTTCGGATATCGGTAGACCTACAAAAAATTGGACTTTCTCCCGATTCCCTTCGTTTTGGAGTTCGAGGTCAACTCTATAATCCGGCACTTGGTTATTACGATTCTACTTTATGGGAAACAACCAATATGAACTTCGCTGTTCCCACGGGAAAATGGATGACCATAAAAATAAACTTTATCGAGGGTGATAGCACAACAGGAAGATTCTACATAGCTGTAATTCCGGATGGCGATACCGCAACGGTTTTATGGAATATCAACAATTACACTCATCATCCCAATGATACAAGTCCAGATGGACTGACGCATCACAATCCCTTTAAATTATACACTTCCGCACCCTTAATTGACAGCCTCAGGGAATGGGGCAGACTGACTCATGTTTATTGGGATGATTATGAACTATGGAGCGATTCCATTATTACTACAGGCCTTAATGAAGCGTCACTAAACGTGTCATATCAGATTTATCCGAACCCGACAGATAACGAAATCACCATTTTATTTGATAACCCTAACAATGAACCACATGTTCTGACAATTTATGATATATTAGGCAGACCTGTACTGACATCAGCCAAAATCATAGAAAATAAAATAACTGTTTACACGAGTAATTTAACTTGCGGTCTGTACTTCTTTCAGCTACGGACAGATAGTCAAATACGATTTACCGGGAAGTTAATTATAAAGTGAAAAAGCACTGGGCACAACAACAAATTACTGCAAGTAGCGGGACAGTGGTAAAATGAAGTTCAGTTTTTCAATCAAACTTTTGTGCTTGGTTGACAGTTAAGTGCTTCTAAATCCGCCCGAGCACAAAGCGTTACAACGCAGAAAACAGGAGCGAGGGATTTTTGCAACAAATGTCAAACTTTTGAGTTTGTATTCTACTGCTCGAAAAGTCGGCATGGTTAAAATTGTTTAGAAAAAGTTTCTAACAAAAGGGTTAGACCAATCGTTAGTAGTACAATATAAATTAACTTTACGAATATGCCAGAAACATAATGTAATTCTTCTCTTATCTTTGGAGCCGTATTCTTTTGTATTGTCGGCATTACTATTGGCAGAAGTTTCAATCGCTAACCCCAAACTCCGTCTATAAGTCTTAACTTTTGTATTATTTCTTTAATTTTATCTTCAAAAATAGAAGGTTTATTACCATTGACAATAGCACAATTGATTTATTCAACCATAGCAAACAGTGGAAATTTGCTCGTAAATTCCTTAACATCTTCCTTTACTTTTGAAATTACATCATCATTATCAATGTTAGTGATGACTTTGTCTATAAAGTCAGCAATTATGAACATCTCGGCTTCTTTCATTCCTCGTGTGGTCATTGCTGGTGTTCCGATTCTTATGCCCGATGTTATAAGTGGTGGCTGGGTATCGAATGGGACTGCATTTTTATTTACTGTTATTCCTGCTTTGTCCAAAGCGATTTCAGCTTGTTTCCCGGTAACTCCTTTGTTGCGTAAATCGATTAACATAAGGTGATTATCAGTGCCTCCACTTACAAGATTATAACCTTTTTCGAGTAGTGCCTGGGCAAGTGCTTTTGCATTTTTTATAACTCTTTGAATATATTTATCGAAAGCCTCTGTTAAACATTCACCGAAAGCCACCGCCTTTGCAGCAATAACATGCATTAATGGACCACCTTGTATTCCTGGCATAACCCATGAATCGATTACTTCCCCCATTTTTTTAACTCTTCCTGATTTTGGTGCAACAATTCCAAATGGATTTTCGTAATCTTTTCCAATAAGAATAATCCCTCCACGCGGGCCTCGCAGAGTTTTGTGTGTTGTGCTAGTAACAACGTGACAATGTGGTATTGGGCTTTGTAAGTAGCCTTTTGCAATCAACCCTGCGGGATGTGCAATATCGGCAAAAAGGAAGGCTCC
>CAZPSM010000029.1:2975-3654 GCA_964589125.1 uncultured Hyphomicrobiales bacterium
AATTTCCCTGAATGCTTTGTAATCAATCTCGCGAGGATAAGAAGAAGCACCAACGGTAATCATCTTTGGTTTGTGTTTTAACGCTAAATCTTCGACTTGATTCATATTGATTCTACCAGTATCCCGGTCTAATTCGTATGGTATAAAATTAAACAACCTCCCCGAAAAGTTTACTGGTGAGCCGTGGGTAAGATGTCCGCCGTGAGCAAGACTCATACCCATAACAGTATCTCCCGGTTTAAGGAAGGAAAAATAGACAGCCATATTAGCTTGGCTTCCACTATGAGGTTGAACATTAGTATATTCGGCTCCGAAAAGTTTTTTAAGGCGTTCACGTGCTAAGTTTTCTGCTACATCGACCCATTCGCATCCTCCATAATAGCGGGCACCCGGATATCCTTCGGCATATTTATTTGTTAAAACTGAGCCTTGTGCTTCTAATACCGAAGGCGATACAAAATTTTCGCTGGCAATTAATTCAATCTTTTCGTGTTGGCGTTTATATTCATTTACAAGTGCTTCGTGAACCTCTGGGTCCGAATTCCTAACCAAATTATACATTTTTCATATCCTTTTGAAAAACATTAAAAATCAAACTTATGCAAAGATTAGCAATTAGCAAAGCACTAATTTGGTAATAATTACCATTTTTTACGAATTAACAAGATATTTTGTTTCT
>CAZPSM010000029.1:3674-24470 GCA_964589125.1 uncultured Hyphomicrobiales bacterium
CTAAACGATACCTTTAGCCATTAAGCTACAAATACAAGCAACGTTAATCATATCTTCTACGCTGCAACCGCGAGATAAGTCGCAGTATGGTTTACTGAGCCCTTGGACAATAGGGCCGACGGCTTGTGCTCCAGCGAGTCGTTCAGTAAGTTTGTAACTTATATTTCCTGAATTGAGGTCTGGAAAAATCAATACATTTGCCTTTCCTGCTACGGGGGAACCTTTGCATTTGCGCTCGCCAATTGAAGGAATTAAAGCAGCGTCGGCTTGCATTTCCCCATCGACGTTAATTTCAGGATTCTTTTTTTTGACAATACGAGTAGCTTCTATGACTTTATCTACCAGTATGTGTTTGGCACTTCCCTTGGTAGAAAATGACAGCATAGCCACATTCGGAACAAGACCTGTTACGGCTTCGAAGTTTTTTGCCGATGTGATGGCAATGTCTGCAAGTTGTTCCGCTGTTGGGTCCGGGTTTACTGCACAATCGGCAAAGCAAAGCAGTTTCTCGGGAAATACCATTATAAAATAACTGCTAACTATCGATATATTTGGTGCAACCCCGACGGTGTAAATCGCTGCCCTTATTATATCTCCAGTGGCAGAGATATTACCCCCAACAACTACTTGGACTTCGTTGCTATCAAGCATTAATCCAGCGTAATAAATTGGATTGGAGGTAAGTTCTCTTGCTTGTTCGAAAGTCATTCCTTTTGCTTTACGTTTTTCGTAAAGTAGTTTGCTGTACAAGGCGAAGTTTTCCGATTTTTGAGGTTCTACAATTTCTATTCCATCGAGGGAAATAAAACTGGATTTCGCTAATTCTAAAATAGCATTTGAATTACCAACCAGAACTGGATTTGCGATTTTATTTTCTTTGAGGAACGATGCAGTTTGAAGAGTTCTAATATCTTCTGCATCGGGGAAAGCGATTTTGTAATTTAATCCCTTTGCTTTATTCCTTATATCATTGATAAATGTTGTACTCATATACCACCCTTGAAGCTTACCATATTCTTGGGACATTAAGAACAACTCGAAGTGTATCCCGAGCAATTAAAAGTTCTTCGTTGGTGGCTATTACATACACTTCGATTTTGCTATCTTCGGCAGAAATTTTCATTTCCTTCACTTTTACTGCTTTTTCATTTAACTCTTCGTCGAGTTTAATTCCAAAGCAGTCTAAGTTCGATAGACAGCGCCTACGGATTTCGGGTGAATTTTCTCCGATGCCACCGGTGAAGCAAATGGCGTCAGTTCCATTAAGTTCAGCAATATAAGCACCAATATATTTTTTAATCCTATTACAGAATATATTGATTGCTAGTGAAGCTCTTCGGTCTTGGTGTTCGAATTCTTCCTCGAGCAAGTCTCTCATATCATTTGTAAGTCCCGATATACCGAGTAATCCAGAACGTTTATTTAGAACATTAAATACTTCTTCAAGCGATGTTCCTTCGTTGTGAACTAAAAACTCAACAATTGCCGGGTCGATGTCGCCACAGCGCGTCCCCATTACTAAACCTTCAAGAGGAGTTAACCCCATCGAAGTATCATGGGAGAATCCTCCTTTTATTGCACAGGCAGAACACCCATTACCTAAGTGCAAGGTGATGATATTGACTCGTTCTCTTTCAATCCCCTTCAATTTACGATATCGATAAGCAATATACCGATGTGAGGTTCCATGAAAGCCATACTTACGAATTTTAAATCGCCGGTATAATTGGTATGGGATGGCATAAAGATAATTTTGTTCTGGCATAGTCGAGTGGAATGCTGTATCGAAGACAGCAACTTGTGGTATTCCAGGAAATGCGTCGCGAGCAGCATATATACCTTTTAAGTTTGGTGGGTTATGTAATGGCGCAAGAGGGATACAATCTTCTATTTGGTCAATTACCTCTTCGTTGATTAAAATTGACTTTTTGAGGCGTTCTGCCCCGTGAACTATTCTGTGTCCGATTGCATGAATATCGGAGAGGTCCCGGACACCCTCTATTTGGGTTTCGGGATTGTTTATCCAACGGATAATATAATTCAATGCTGATTTGTGGTCGCGAATTGGTTCAGCAGTTCGAAGTTGTGTTTTCCCTATTGCCTGAAGAGTGATAATTGCTTGGCTTCCGATTCTTTCGATATAGCCTTTTGCTAACGTTTTGTCTTCATCGTTTTTTATTGCTTCCAAGTCGGTTTGAATGATTTGAAATTTCAACGATGAACTACCGCAGTTCAAAACCAATATATTCATTCTTTTTCCTTATTTAAATATGTCAAACATCAAGGTTACAAAATTAGTTAAAAAATAAACTTCCTATCTTTATTTATCGAACTTAGTAGTTTTTTCTGTTGTTGTTGTGTTGGTTTGTTTTTTAAAATATCTAAGGACTCCCAAACAAAGCCACTTTGCGATGGCTTGTCGATTATCTTTTTCAATAAACCTATACTGATTGCTTTTGTTCTGAATGTTCCCTAGTTCAATATAAACAGTAGGGGGAATCGTATTGCGAAGCATAAACAAATTCCTTGTATCTACTGTTCCGGAGTAGCCCCGACCGGGTTGGAATTTTGCGTATTGTAACCGTAGAGTTGACAGAAGAGAATCCGCGATTGCTTTGCTGGTAGCGTTGCCTTCCTGATAGTAGAAAAACACGTCTATCTTTTCTCCTTCGGAACGGGAATCGAGATGAATATTAACCGAAATGTGGTGTTTATACCGTTTTTTGTTCTGTTGGTATAATTTGTTGACAATGTTTGCACATTCTTGCAATCTTTCTTTTTGATTAGTTGGTATTTGTATGCCTCCATAAAAAATTTCGTCGTAACTTGGCTTTAAAAATTTTTCGTCGCGAATTCCATCACTTGTATCTATCGTAATCATATATACTTTCGCTTTGTGCTTATGCAGTTCCAAAGCAAGTCGGAGAGTAATGTCGTAGGCGTATTCATCTTCGTGGAGTTCGTTGCCATCGAATTTTCCAATTGCCCCGGGGTCAACCCCTCCATGTCCACTTACCAAGTAAAAGACACAACCTTTTAATGCATTATCTTGAATTTTAACTTTTTTGTATTTCTTGCCAAAGTATGGCTCAAATAGTTTATTGGTTTTTGATTCTTTTTTGTCTTTCGATTTACTTTCTGTTGACGTGTCGTTCGATAGCCTATCTTCGATTTTTGGAATGAGAAAGTAGGCCGGTATCCATATTTCTTTTTTGGTGTTTTTAAGTTTTTTTGCCTCCATTCTTTTATTGTATTCAAAAATGTTGTGGAGAACAGATGACTCTAATTCTTTTGACAATTGCTGTTCGAATTTGTTGCTTGGAAGTATTTCTATAGGGAGTTTATATCGTAAGCCCCATAAAATTTTCAGGCTTTTTCCAACTTTACGAGAATTTAATTCTCGGAACTTTTTTATGGTTTGTGTATTATATGGGATTTCGTACAGTTCGAATATTTCGGAAAGCGTTTGCCCTTCGCGTACTTTAACGGTAAGATATTTTTTGGCTTCTCCACTTATTATGCTTGTTATGGGTAAAGTTATAAAAAGAATTAGCAAAAGAATCTTTTTCTTTTTCATTTTTAGTTCGATTTGATTTGTTTTTGTAATTCTTCGAGGAATTTGAGTGCCTGCAAAGGAGTGATGTTGTTAATGTCGATATCTAGAATTTTATCGCGAATTTCATTATCTGTGAAGTCAAAGATTGCTAATTGTTGAAATTGGAGTTTTTTTTCAATCGATTTAATGTTTTTAGGATTAGGTTTGTCGACCTTAAAAATAAGTTGTTCGTTTGGAGATGTTGCTCCACTTTCGAGAACATCTAATATATCTTTTGCTCTTTGAACAACTTCTTTTGGCAAACCGGCCATTTCGGCAACGTAAATACCAAACGAATGGTCGCTTGTTCCTTTTTTTACTTTATGGGTAAAGATAACTTTTTCTCCTTCTTCCAGAACCTCGATATAGTAATTTACAATTCTATCGTATTTAGACTCGAGTTCATTGAGTTCGTGGTAATGGGTAGCGAAAAGAGTCTTTGCTCCGATATTGTTATGGATATACTCGGTGATTGCCCATGCAATCGAGATTCCATCGAAAGTGGCAGTTCCACGCCCTACCTCATCCAAAAGTATAAGACTTTTGCTTGTCGCATTATTTAGGATATTTGCCGCTTCCTGCATTTCAATTAAGAACGTGCTTTCGCCCTGCGTAATGTCGTCTTGGGCGCCTACACGTGTAAAAATTCTATCAACAATCCCCACTTTTGCTGACTCTGCCGGAACGAAGCATCCTATTTGGGCTAAAAGCACAATAAGAGCCACTTGCCGAAGATAGCAAGATTTGCCGGACATATTTGGCCCAGTTATAATATGTATCAACTCGTCTTCATTCATTTTCGTTGAGTTGGGTATGTAGTGTTCACCTATGGGTAGGTTTTGTTCGACCACCGGGTGGCGACCATTTTGAATTATTATTTCAGTTCCGTTGTCTACGATTGGCTTGGAGAAACGATTTTTCAAAGCGAGGCGAGCGAAATTTGTTAGGCAGTCTAATTCAGCAATTATTTGCGAATTTTCCTGAAGCTCCGCGGTAAACTTTGCTATTTGTAGCAGAACCTCTTGATATAATTGGGTTTCTAATATGCGCAGCTTTTCTTCAATGTTTAGAAGTTTTAATTCAATTTCGCGAAGTTCTGGTGTAGTGTAGCGTTCAGCATTTGTTAAAGTTTGCTTTCTGATATAGTTTGAAGGTACTTTCGAGGCATTTGCTTTTGATATTTCAATGTAATACCCAAAGACAAGGTTATAACCAATTTTCAACGATTGAATTCCAGTTCGTTTCCTTTCTTCATCTTGAAGCTTAGTAATATGGCTTTTGCTATTGCGCGCCAACGAAGCTATTTTGTCGAATTCCTCTGAGTATCCTTTTCGAATGACATTGCCTCCACCTACGTTGTTGTTTGTAGTGGGTTCTATTGCTTTTTCAATAAGCGAGCTTATCTCTTGTAGATTTATGAATCTGTTTGAAAGACTCTTTAAATATTCATTCTCTGTGTTTTGGAGTAACTTTTGAATATGTGGTATTGTGTCTATGCCTTTTTTAAGTACAACAAGTTCCCGAGGATATGCCTTCGTTGAACATACTTTCGCCGAAAGACGTTCTAAGTCGCTAATTTCAGATAGTAAATTCTCTATTTTCTCCAACAAAGGGCTGTTTTTATAAAAATAGTCAACTATTTCTAAACGCTGGTTAATTTTATCGATGTTAAGCAATGGGTGTGCAATCCAATTTTTCAACAAACGACCACCCATTGGGGTTTTTGTATTATCTAGAACAGAATAAAGACTCCCTTCGATATTGTTCGACCAAGAGAAATAAATTTCGAGATTTCTCCTTGTTGCACTGTCCAATATCATATACTCACTGGGGTTAAAAAACGAGACTTTTTGGATTTGGTTGAGATAGAGTTTCTGGGTTTCGTTAATATAATAAAGTAAAGCGCCAGCAGAGGTGATACCCAATGGTAACTCCTCAATCCCAAATCCCTTAAGGTTAAGTGTTCTGAGTTGTCCAAGCAATGCTTCGCGAGCGAATGTTAAATCGAAAATCCAAGGCTCCAACTTTGTTACAAGAAGAGGATTATTGAGTTTTTTCGAGACATTTTCGAATATCTCCTTTTGCTCTTTTGAAATAACAACTTCTTTAACTCCAAGCATTTCAAGCATTTCTATTATCTGGGCAATGGGGAATTCGGAAATGTTGAATTCTCCGGTCGAAATATCACAAAATGCAAATCCTAAGGTTCTATGCTTTTCACCTCGAGGATTAAAATAGATAGAAGCAATATAGTTGTTCCTTTTTTCCGGAAGCAATTTATCGTAAAGAGTAACTCCGGGAGTAACGACTTCGGTAACTTCCCGACGGACAATACCTTTGGCTTGTTTTGGGTCTTCGACTTGTTCGCAAACAGCGACGCGAAGGCCGGCGTTTACAAGTTTTGGAAGGTAATTGTCCAATTGATGGTAAGGGAAGCCGGCAAGTGGAACATCGCCAGCAGCTCCATTGTTTCTTTTGGTCAATACGATATTACAAACACGCGCCGTGGTTTCGGCATCCTCGAAGAATGTCTCATAAAAATCGCCCATTCGATAGAGCAGTATAAAGTCGGGGTATTTGCTTTTTATTTGTAGATATTGCCGAATTAATGGTGTGTTGTTGTCCTTCATCATACCTTGAAAAATTTAATCAATACAAAACTAATAAATATTATGCTAATGAAAATATAATTTCTCCGAATGATTGCAGGGACGCATTAGCAGCGATTAGAAACTATTTTTATCGTAAATGTTTAGGTATAAAAAACTATATATACAATTTTTTTTCAGAAGGGTTGCATTTTGATAATTTTTTTTGTAATTTTGTAGGTGAATCACAAAATAAAGTAAATTCTTTGTGATTCAATGCGCTTGTATAGTAAGCAAAAGTATAATTTGAGTAACCGAGTTTAAAATTGAACTATTACAAACATAAGTGGAGAATATTTTTCTAACTATGTATTAAGCTTCGAAAGCTTTTGCTGTGTTTTTCACTCATATTAGAGTGAATGTTAAAAGCAACATCCATTGAAACAAGGTTCGGAAATTTTTTTAAATTAATGGAGTAGTTATGAAGTACTTAGCTTTGTTCCTTCTTCTTTTAGTAGGCTGTTCGTCTACTGCGATGCTAAACAAAATCCAAACCTCGACTACTTATCCCAACAAATTACCTTTGAAAGCCGCAGTGTATATCCCATTGGAACTTGCAAACAGAGAGTTACTCGCGACGCCTTCAACGATGACCTGTAGTGCTTGGCAAGCTAAAATTGATGCGGGTGATGGATATTTCACATCAATTATAAGTGGATTATCCTCTGCTATTAAGGTTGTTGACGTTATTAAATTTGTGCCAACACCAGAGTTTGCGAGAAAAGAAGGGTATGATTTGCTTATTACCGTTGGCCTTGGGAACGAGAATTTATCTATCACAGTGAACCAGGGTCTTTGGACAAATACAATCAATACCCAATTTCAAATTTCTTTTACCCTTTCCTTTGTCGATAATCAAGGGAATTCTTTGTATTCCTATACAGCGAATGGTTCGGGATTCAACAATATTTCTGGTGGGTGTTCGGACATTGCACAGTCGGCAAAAGTTTCTATGGAAGTAGCATTGAAACAAGTTGCTGACTATATTGCACAAAGCACTTTTAGTGGCTTAAAAGAATACTCTACGGGTGGTGGTTCAAAGACATTCAGATAATATAAGAATTTGTGTTCGGGTATATCTTATACCATTGTTTAACGTTTGGATCAAACAGCCACCCTTTTAGTCTAATAAAGGGTGGCTTGGTTAAACAAGCTCATTTTAGTTCCAGCATATTTTGGGGCGAACGATATCATCCATTTCGATGTATTTATTCTACTTCAAAAGCGATTTCACTTAATATTTAGATTCACTTAATATTTAGAGCGATAAAGAGGATAAAACAATGTATTTTCCAACATATTCATCTTTTTTGAGAAAATTAATTAATAATTTTTCAAAATTTGTAAATTTGTTATTTGTAATGTTCTTTTTTCTGGAAGAAAACTATGAACTATTTAACTCTTTTATGGTTTTTTATTTTGATGTGGGGAGGACAAAAAATGGAAATCAAAATTACGAGCAGTGCGTTTGGGAATGGGGAATCTATCCCTGTTAAATACACTTGCGATGGAGAAAATGTCTCGCCACCTTTGAAATGGAGCAATGTTCCACAAGGGACTAAATCGTTCGCAATAATTAATGATGACCCAGACGCTCCAATGGGAACCTGGGTTCATTGGGTAATCTACAATATTCCTGCAAACGTTATGGAATTAGCCGAACGGATTCCGCCTTCACAAAAGCTAAACAATGGTGCTTTACAAGGGAAAAATAGTTGGGGGAAAATTGGCTATGGTGGACCTTGTCCGCCAAGCGGCACACATCGTTACTTTTTTAAAATTTATGCCTTGGATAAGACTTTGGACATAGGACCTGGTGCCTCGAAGGAGGAAATATTGAAGGCAATCAAAGGGCACATTTTAGCCGAAGGACAATTATATGGTAAATATAGCCGCCAGAGGTAGAAAGTCCGTTATATCTTTCCCAGGGATTGTTTTCAGTTTCTTCCGTTTTGTAATCAAAGCATTAATTGTACTTTTTATTGTCTTGATGATTCTTTTCCTTTGGAGCGATGATTTCTATGACTATACGAATTGGAACATTGAACTTGGATTGCAATTGCTTGGCTTTACCGGAATATTGGTCGGGTTAATATGGTCGTTTTTTAGAACTAGAACAGCTGGATACATTGTTCTAATATCTTCGTTCTGTTTTTGGATTGTTACATTTATTGTTAGAAGCCAGTTGTGGTTAGGTTGGGGATTCCTTTTCTTTCCTGCAATAGGTTTGATTTTGATTAATTACGAGAAGTTGGAACGTTTGTATTCTCGGAGACTTATCGGAAGGAAGAAAAAAACCACCGATTGAAGGTGGTTTGGTAACTCGAAATAGTCAACAAATGCGTAATCAAAGAATAAGCATCGCATCGCCATAGACCATAAATCGGTAGTCATTTTTGATTGCGTGCTTAACTAGTTTTAGATAGTTGTCTTTTCCAGCAAAAGCAGCGGCAAGGTAAATTGAAGGCGAATTGGATTCATGGAAATTCGTTATCAACTTCGTTGTGATTTTAAAATCATAAGGTGGATAAATGAATTTGTCAGTCCAATCTCTATTGGGCTTGACAGTGCCAGAAATCAATACGGATGATTCGAGTGCACGAGCTACACTGCAACCAACTACGAAAACATTTCTCTTCATCTTCAATGTTTTGTTTATAGTTTCTGCCGACTCCTTTGGGATTATAAAGTATTCCGAAAACATTTTATGTTTTGTTAAATCTTCGACTTCAATTCGCTCGAAGACTCCTTGGCCAATATTTAAAACAATTTTGGCAATTTTGACACCCTTTTTCTTTAATTTTTCAAGTAATTCTTTGGTGAAATGAAGGCCCGCAGAAGGAGGTGAAATTGACCAAGGATAATTAGGATTAGCAAAAACCGTTTGATACGATTTTTTATCGAGACTTGTTGGTTCCCGCTTTATGTAATCGGGAAGAGGCATTTCTCCTATTTTGTCGAGTATTTTATAAATATCTCCATTGTAACTTAAGCGGAGAGTTCGACCCCGGGAAGTTGTATTGTCCATAACTTCACAGTAAAAACGTTCGTTGTCGAAATAGATTTTGTTGCCGATTCTTACTTTACGTGCTGGTTCCACCAAGGCGTCCCACAATCTTTCTTCGGCTCGCAACTCGCGTAAAAGTAAAACATCAATTTTTGCATTGGTCTTTTCTTTTTTTCCATGGAGTCGGGCAGGGAAAACAGCAGTCTCGTTTACAACAAGACAATCTCCTTTTTCGAAGTAATCAATTATGTCGCTAAAAATACGGTCTTGGATTTCTCCTGTTTCTCGGTTATAAACTAATAGTTTGGAAGAGTCCCTTGGGTCTGCTGGAAATTTTGCAATTTGACTTTTTAAAATCGTAAAATTAAATTCTGATAATTTCATATCCTTTCCAAAAAATTCATTATTATTTTTTACCTATATTTATGGTTAAACGAAACACTTACAAAATATTTTTAATTATTCCATTACTTTGGTTAAAATTTGATTTAGTCTTTCGATAAATCCTTTTGGATTTTCCAATTCTCCTTCGAGCAGAAGAGCCTCGTCGTAGAGCTGCATAATTACTAAATCGATTAAATAATTTTCAGGGTCGTTTTCCAGCATTGTAGCAAGATTTTTAATAATCTTGTGTCCAGTGTTAACTTCCAAGATTTTTTGGCTACGTTGGAAATTCTTGTTAATAATTTTATAAATTTTTTCGGCTTGTGATTCGTAGCCGTAGCGAGAAGCAACCAACGTGACTGGTGAATCTACAAGTCTATTCGATTCTTGCACATTTAATATCCTTTCGCCAAGAACATTTTTCATTCTGTCGAAAACTTTATTGGCTAATTCGATGTCGAGTCGTTGTTCTTGGTCGAGTTCCGATTTTTTAATGTTAATATCAGCCTTGTCGATAGATTTAAGGGGTTTACCTTTATACTCATAAATTAATGGTGTTATAAGGGCATCGATTGGGTCTGTTAATACAAGTACTTCAATATCATTTTTTCGAAAGTATTCAATATTCGGGTTTCTGTCGAGCGATTCGAAAGATTCGGCTAAAACATAGTAGATTTCTTTTTGTTCTGGTTTCATATTTTGAACATACTCGCCTAAAGAGATTAACTTGCCTGGTTCAGTTTTTGAACTTTGGTAACGCAAAAGTTCAATAATTTTTTCCTTATTGGTTGTGTCGAGTGTAATTCCGCTCTTGAAAATATTGCCGAACGACTTAATAATTTCATTGTACTTTTCGTTGTTGGATGTCGAAAGTTCTTCGAGGTGGTTTAGAATTTTGGAGGTCAAAATTTGTCTGATTTTGGGAATTAAAGGACTGCTTTGAATTGTTTCTCTCGATATGTTTAAAGGTAAATCTTCGGTATCTACTATTCCTTTAACGAATTTTAAATAGTCGGGCAATATTTCTTGGTTGTTATTTTGGATAAATACTTTATTTGAATATAAAAGTAGTGTTTTCTCGAAGAATTCTGGTATAAGATAATTTGGGAATGATTTAGGAATAAAAAGCAATGCTCTGAAATTTACGGTTCCTTCGACTGCTACATGGAAATACGAAATAGGTGGCTCGGAATCGGAAGTTATAAACTTGTAGAATTCTTCTATTTCTTCTTTTGTTATTTCCTCTTTCTTTTTATACCATATTGCTTGAATTGTGTTGACCTTTTCATTATTTACAAAAATCGGGAAATCGATAAAATTGGAATATTCCTTAATTAATTCTTTGACCTTTTCTGGATTTGCAAACTCTTTAAATTGTTCTTTCAATTTGAAAAAGATTTTAGTTCCGCGCCTTGGTTTTTCTATTTCCTCTATGGTGTATTTGTCTTTTCCTTGGGACTTCCACCTAATTGCAGTGGACCGTGGCAAATAACTCCGAGTTTCAAGAGTTACTTCTTCGGTAACCATAAATACGGAATAGAATCCTACTCCAAATTTGCCGATTAAGTTCAAATTGTCTTTAGCTTTTTCATCTTTGAATCTTTTTAAAAATTCCAAAGTGCCTGAATGTGCAATTGTTCCGATTTGTTGAATTACTTCCTCTTTTGTCATTCCTATTCCGGTATCTTCGATGATGAAATTGGAAGTTTTAGGGTCTACAAATATATTGATTTGTAAATCCACCTCGGGGTCGAGAATTTCGGGTTCAGTTAAGCGTAGTAGTCGGACTTTATTGAGAGCATCGGAAGCATTCGAAATTAGTTCGCGAATGAAAATTTCAGGATGCGTATAAATTGAATTAACAATAATATCTAGGAGCTGTTTTACCTCTGCAACAAATTCATATTCGTTGTGTTGTAAGTTACCTTCTTCCATATTGGTAATTTTTTAAATTTAAAGTATTAAAGGATTATTAAACGAAAAATGGTTATATTTATTAATAAATATAGAGTAGATTAACCAATAAAATAGTATTTTTAGAACTTATGAATTTAAAAAAAGTCAAAATATTTGGCTTACTTCTCCTCGTGGTATTATTTGTAGGGGATATCTTGTTGTTTATCTTTTTTCAAAGACATAACGTTGGTTTTAGTCCAAAGCAGAATATTAGTTTTTCGCATAAAACACATTCTGGAAAGTTTGGAATCAGTTGCCTATTTTGCCATACAAAAGCAGAAACACACCCCTATGCTAACTTGCCTACAACTAAGGATTGTATGATTTGCCATGTTGCTTTAAAAACAGAAAGTGAATTACTGAAATCGATAATCTATTCCTACGATAGTATAAATTCTATTGTGTATAAGAAAGTTTACGATTTGCCAGATTATGTAAGGTTTAACCATAGTTCACATCTTCGCTCGGGGATTGATTGTGCTACTTGCCACGGTGTTGTTGAGCAAATGGATTCTATTTATTTAGTTAGACCTTTAACAATGGGTTGGTGTATAGATTGCCACAAGAATCCTTCCCAATATGCTGTGGCTCCACAAGAAATTTCTGGGATTTTTTATGTTGCCGATACAACAGATATGGGGATTACGCAGAATGAATTCGAAATTTTTAAAAATAGTAAAACTGAAATGCATACGAATTTTTTCTTTCCCTCTAAAAAACTTGGGCCTGCATCTATCGAATGTTCAACTTGTCATTATTGATTATGGAGCGTAGGAGCTTTGTTAAGGCAATTTTAGCGCTTTCGACTATGATTTCAACCGGGTGTAAACGCCCAGATTTATTCTTTCCAAGTAAGGTCAAAGACGATAATTCCAAAAGTTTTGGCAATAAGTTAAATTTTGTGACGACATTTCCTAATAGTTTTTTGCCTCTTGGAATTCGTGTTGAAACCTTCAACGATAAACCATTTCATATTGTAGGCAACCAATTACATCCTAACAATTACGGTGTTTTACCTGCATATTCGTTAGCTTCTATATATAACTTATATGACCCGTTTAGATTTAACAAACCCAAAGTCAAAAATAAGAGCGTAAATATTGGCGATGGTTTGATGCTATTGTTTGAAAAATTGAAGGAGGATATTAGTAAGGATAAGGCAATAATTTTTCTAACTGAAACGATTAATTCTCCTAGTATAAATGAATTGCTTTATTTACTTAATAAGAAATATGAAAACATATTTTTTTACCAACTTCCATCTTTGAATTGTTATTCTAATCAACAAGAAGCGAATAGAATACTTTACAATTCAATGTTCTACCTACTGAAGGATATCAGCCGTTCTGATTTAATATTAAACTTCCGAAGAGATTTTCTAAACAATGATTTACTGATGCCTTACTATACATCGCGATTCCGTTTGAATAAACCTGTTTTGGTTACATTCGAAAACACATTTACATTGACCGGAGCAAATTCCAACATTAGATATGTTGTGGAGCGGAAAGATTTTGAATATATTCTATTAATTATATTAAAAGAAATTTGTAAGTTGAAAAAAAATAATAAAATATTAAATTTTATCGATAAGTTTGATTTGACTTGTCAGCATTTCCCTTCTAATCTTGCAGAACTTTTGCAAAAAACAAATGGAAAAAAGTTATCTGTGTTAGTGGATGATACCTTACCCCCGACCTGCCACATCTTGGCAATATTGATAGAAGATGTATGGAACAGCGATTCATTCAATTCCTACAATAAACTGGAGTTGCCATATTATTACAACGAATTAAACGACCTGACTCGAACTTTAAGGAATCGCGATGTGGGAAGTATCATTTTTCTCGAAAATAATCCTTATTTTGTTGCGGAAAATGATGTGGTACATTTAATAGATTATTTACCTGCCTCCGAACTAGTTACTTTTTCAATGTATTATGATGAAATTGCTCGACGGAGCGATTTTTATTTTCCTACCAAGCATTATTTAGAATTTTGGCAGGATTATCGGAATGTCGATGGCTCTATTTCAGCACAACAGCAGATAGTATTTCCATTGAATCGAGACTCTATTTCGGTAGGTGAGTTCTTGCTTTCCTTTAAAAATTTTTTGAGAAATGGAGAAGTTAAAATTCCCGACTATCTTTCGTATTTAAAAACAAAGTATCTAAACAATGGTGCAGAATCCGAGTTTATTGATTTGGTGCGAAATGGGCTCCTCGCAGAAAAAGTTAACCACAGTGTTTTAGAAGAAAAACACCAAATTGATTATGAAAATGCATATACATATTTGGAACAGAAAATAATCCCTGATAAATTTGGTAAGTTAGCTCTTGAATTATTTCCAAACTCGAAGTTCCTCGATTCAACATATTTAAATAACATATATGTGAAGGAATTACCAGACCCAATTACCGGAGTCTCTTGGGATAATGTAGTTTATGTAGGGAAGAAAATAGCCGAAGAATTCGGACTCCAAACTGGCGATTTAGTTCAGATTAAAAGTAAGCTGAACGGAATGGATTGCAAACTACCGGTTTATGTTTCCGAGTATTTCGCTCCCTCCGCTATTTACGGTTATCTGGGTTTTGGGAATTTTTACGAGAACGAAATTTTTAAACTCGGGAATGAAAACTTATCTAAATTAATTGTGCCAATAGGTAAAAGCGGGGAAAATAATACTACGACCGACTACATAATCCCAATTAATTTGACAAAACTTAATAAGAAAAAGGATATTACTGTTGTTGCAAGCCAATCGAATGTCTATAGGAAATCAACATTAAAACAAACGTTGAACAAATTTGAGTATAAGCCTCTGGTTTCAATGTACAGCACAAGTGAAACGATTGATGGGAATTGGGTTATGACGATAAACCTTAATTCATGTATTGGATGCAACTTATGTTTGATGGCTTGCCAGTTAGAAAATAATATTCCGGTTGTCGGGAAGGAGGAAGTTTGTAAGGAAAGAGATATGTATTGGATTAGAGTTCAAAAATATGAATATAACGAGGGGAAACACTTGCTCTTTCTACCAATTATGTGTCAACAATGCAATAATGCGCCGTGCGAAAGTGTTTGCCCAGTTGGTGCAACTTCGCACAGTTCCGATGGGCTTAATGAAATGACATATAACAGATGTATAGGTTCAAGGTTCTGTATGGCAAATTGCCCTTATAAAGTGCGAAAGTTCAATTTCGATTCTCCGGAGAGAGTTCATCTGAATTATATTCAGCAACTCACAAACCCACTTGTAACGGTTCGTTCGCGCGGGGTAGCGGAAAAATGTACATTTTGTATTCACCGTATCCGAGAGGGGAAACAAAAGGCAATTCTTTCGGGGGAAGGTGAAAGTAAATTCACCATACAAACAGCGTGCGAAGAGATTTGTCCTACTAATGCAATTCAATTGAGGCGTCGAAAGGAGATATTAAATAATACTGAGGTTTCGGGTCAAATGTATCAACTGCTAACCCAGTTTAATACTAAACCTAATGTATATTTTGTTGTAAAGTTCAATAATGAGCAATAACTCCAAACATTCATTTGTTAGGAAATTTATTTTGGTAAGTTCAATATTTGCAACGTTGATTGGAATATTCGGTGCGGCAGTTTCTTTACTATTAGGGTTAAAGTACTGGGGTATCAACTCGAAAATAGTATGGGGGATGTCAATAGTAAATTTTGTCTTTTGGATTGGTAATGCACACTCCGGAACTTTAATATCGTCTATTCTTTATCTTTTGCGTCAACGTTGGAGACAGCCTATTCACCGCATTGCTGAAACTATTACAATTATTTCTATTGTAATTGCTGCCTTTTTCCCTTTTATCCATACTGGGCGTCCTTGGTTCACGTATTGGCTTTTACCTTTTCCGAATGAAATGGGAATTTGGTTCAATACCAAATCGGCAATAACTTGGGATGTTTATGCAGTTTTAACATATACAGTGCTAAGTTTTTTGTTTTGGGTTTTAGGGATAATTCCAGATTGGCGATATTTTAAGTTCAGAAAGAATGGGATTTTTCAGAGATTTTTGGAAAAAATATTAATTAAATTCTGGATTGGGGCTTCTTTTAACTGGAATGAATATCGTTGGACATATCACATTTTTGCGGGTATCCTGGCTTTTGTAGTTGTTTCGGTGCATACAATTGTTGCCTATGATTTTTCGACATCGCTTCTCCCATTTTGGCATTCGACAAGCCAACCTGTTTTTTTTGTAATAGGAGCGATTTATTCTGGAATTGCCTTGATTATCTTGCTCTCTATTGTTTTAAAAGAAGTTAGTTCTTTTGCAGATTCAATTCCAGATTCAATTTTCAAAGTACTTTCGAAAATATTAATTACCTTCTCTTTATTGATAGGATATTTTTATTTAATAGATTACTTTTTCGTCTTTTATTCGCAAAATGAATTTGACAGAATGTTGTTACAATTACGAACGACCGAACCTTTTAGGGTAATTTTCTTTTTTATTCTTTTGTTTAACCTTGTTTTCCCTCAACTTCTCTGGTTCAAGAGAATAAGAGTGCGCCGGATTTACCTTTTCATTATTTCTTTATTTGTTTTGATTGGTATGTGGTTAGAACGATATTTAATAGTAATTCAATCCTTATCGATAGACTTTACTTCTGGTAGGATAATATATTACATACCAACTTTAATAGATTTTTCGCTATTGATAGGAAGTATAGGAATTATGGTTCTGGTGTTTTATTTAATTTCTCGGAAGATTCCAATGATTCCCAAAAGTGAAGAGTTATTCAACAAATAGATAAGGTTTCCAATTATCGTCGAGTTTGCCAAGCAAGTTTTTAATAAAGATAATGTGGTTGGGTTTTCTCGCGTTTCTTATTAAATGTAATCCTGCTTCCTCTGGTGTTCGGTTACCTTTTTTATTGTTGCATGAAATACAGGCAGCAACGAGATTGTCCCAACTATCGGTTCCACCTCGTGATTTTGGAATGATATGGTCAACGGTCAAATTAGTAGAGTAAGTTCCGCAGTATTGGCATTGATAGTTATCTCTACGTAAAATGTTTTTTCGCGATAATTCAATTTTTTTTAGTGGGACTTTTATGTATCGCGATAGTCGAATAACACTCGGCAATGGCATAGAATACGATATGGAATGAATTTTAAAGCCATCTTTTTTAGCCACAAGTTCGGCTTTTGTAAGTAGAAGTAAAACAATTGCTTTTTTAGCGGAACAAACACTTATCGGTTCATAACTTTGATTTAGGACAAGAACTTTGTTTCGTAAAGGGGTACTACTAATTTCATTGCTACTACTAAATCTTTCCTTGTCTAAAACTTCGTAGTCGAAATTAATCACCTCCATTAATAAATTAAATTACAAAATTAATAAAACTTATTCATAATATTTGTTAATTTTTAAAGAAAACTTCCAAACTTTCGTCAAATACTTTTTAAACCGGGATAGCTATGTTCGAAAAATATACAGAAATAGCGATAGAAATAGCAATTGGAGCGGGTAGAATACTTTTAGAAGGTTTCGGAAATACTTTTAAAATTTCGAACAAAGAAGGGAAAAACAACCTTGTAACTGAATATGACCAGAAGTCAGAAAAATATATAATTTCTAAGTTAAAATCTTATTTTCCCGATTCAGCCTTTTTAGCCGAAGAAAGCGGTTCATCGAATTTGTTGAATGATGAACAATTTGTTTGGGTAATCGACCCGTTGGATGGAACGGTAAATTTTGCTCATAATCTTCCTATATTTTGTGTTTCAATTGCCTTGGTAAAAGGCAAAGAAGTGCTTTCGGGAGTGGTGTATAACCCAATTCTCGATGAACTTTTTGTTGCCGAAAAAGGGAAAGGTTCGTTTTTGAACCGTGAAAGAATATTTGTTTCTCGGTGCGAAGAATTAGACAAATCGTTTTTAGTTACCGGCTTTCCATATAATATTGATTCTAACCCGGGGAATTGTGTTGACCAATTTATCCAAATGCTTAAATGTGGTATTCCCATAAGGCGCCTTGGTTCGGCAGCATTAGATTTAGCCTATGTTGCTGCTGGTCGTTTCGATGGCTTTTGGGAAATTAATCTTAATCCATGGGATGTTGCTGCTGGGTTTCTTCTTGTTGAAGAAGCTGGTGGAAAAGTTACACAATACAATTTAGATGAATATTGGATTGATAAAAATAATATCTTGGCGACAAATGGACTAATACATTCTGAGCTATCGAAAACATTATTATCTTGTTATATCGAGCTAAACAATGGAAGTTGAGATTCAAATTATGAGTGGGGCTGGTAATATTTTTTCGGTACTCGATAACCGAAAATACCAGTTTGATGATGAATATCTTCAGAAATTAGCTCCGTTAATCTGTTCTAAATCGTTTTCGAAAGGAAGAACCGAAGGGCTGCTTGTCGTGAACAAGCCACGGGATTCTAATAGTGACCTTTGGGTAGACTTTTTTAATCCCGATGGGACAACTGGGATGATGTGTGGAAACGGCGGACGTTGTGCGGTTAGCTTTGCTTTGGATAAAGGTCTGCTTTCGGACAAGCCACGAAATGTAGTTTTGGAATTTTCAAATAATTATTACTTTGCTACATTGCTAAATAACCAAATTAGCCTTGAGTTTCCTCCGCCAATTCAAATACAAAATAATATATCTATTTCGGTGGAGGAGGGAATATCGGTTGTTGGTGGATATGTCGATGTAGGTTCTCCTCATTTTGTAATCAATGTATTAAATAACGAGTTAACCAACAGGAGTCCCATTAAATTGCTTGACGTTTTAAGTTTAGGAAGAAAGATTCGTTTCCATCCTTATTTTGAACCAAATGGAACAAACGTTGACTTTTACATCCCAATAGATAATAAAATTTATCTTAGAACTTATGAACGTGGAGTCGAAAACGAAACTGGTGCTTGCGGAACAGGGGCAATTTCAACGGCGCTTATATCATATCTAAACAATGAGATTCAACTCCCAGTTGAGATTATTACATCGAGTGAACACACTTTAACCGTTGACGTGAAGGGTGCAACTCCCGACCTCTTCCGACCTATATTAATAGGGGAGACAGAGTTTTTAGAAAGCAACATCATAAATATTTGATGATTTAATGTATTACATTCTTAAAGGTTCTCCGAAACCAATTCAGTATTTGAAAGGTGTTGGGCCCGCACGCGCAAAGGCTTTCGAAAAGGAAGGCATTACAACCGATATTGAACTCCTATATTATTTCCCGAGAACTTACATCAATCGGACATCTCTTATTTCGCTGAAACAAGTTTATGCAAGGCTTCTTCAAGACAATTATACAATTTTAGACAACAATACCTATAACTTCAAGGAGGAGCTAACAATTCTTGGAAAGGTTACCGAAAAAAAAATATATTCTCCTTCCAAATCTAAAAAATATTTGTTCATAACAATTACAGATTTGAGCGAGTCTAAGGCAAAAATTAACTTCTGGCAGTACGCAGATTACTTCGCCAAGCAGTTTAATATTGGAGATTATTTAATTATTCGTGGTATTCCAGAACTCGGTAGATATAATGAAATTACTTTTAATCATCCCGAAATTGAATTGTTCGATTCAGCAGAACAACGTGAATTTCAAAACGATGTAACATTGCCAGTTTATTCTATCCCGATGCATTTCCATAAGTCTAAAATTAACAATAAGCTTCTCCGCTCGATAATTAGTCAAACAATAGACGAAACCAGTGAGAAAGTAGAAGATTGCCTTCCTAATAACCTAATTAAAGAATTAAATTATTATGATTTATCATATTGCCTAAAAAATATTCACTTTCCTAACAATCCGCATGAAATTCCGCGGATTGTCGAACGGTTTAAATTTGAAGAGATTTTCCTATTTGAAATCTTATTATCTATATCGAGGGAGCAAATCAAAGAGCAAGCGGCAAGCCCACGATTAAAGCTGTTGAACGGCATTGTTAGAGATTTTTCAAAAAGTTTGTCTTTCGAATTGACGGGTGACCAAAAAAAAGCCATTCGCGAAATTTTTAGAGATATGTCGAGTGGCTCTCCTATGAATCGGCTTCTCCAAGGCGATGTAGGTTCTGGAAAAACCATAGTTGCCGTTTATGCAATGCTGTTGTGTCTGGAAAATGGTTACCAATCGCTGATTATGGCACCAACCGAGATTTTAGCCGAGCAACACTATTTAACATTGTTAAATCTACTCGAAGGTTTCCCTATAAATATTGAACTTGTTGTTGGTAGCCAGAATTCAAGGCAAAGAGAATTGGTTACGAACCAGATAGCAAACGGGACAACAAATATTATCGTAGGAACCCATGCATTATTCGAGGAAAAGATGAAATATAACAAACTCGCCTTGGTGGTGATTGACGAACAACATAGGTTCGGAGTTATTCAGCGGGCGAGACTGAAAGAAATGGGTTCGCGCTCATTAGGTAACCACAAAGTCCCACATATTCTTGTGATGTCTGCTACTCCTATACCACGAACGCTTGCAATGACTGTCTATGGAGATTTAGATGTATCGACTATTAGACAAATGCCCGAAGGGAGAAAATCTGTGATTACTCGAATTGTATTTGAAAGCGAAATTAACAAAATGTTCGATTTTGTTCGTACTGAAGTTAGAAGTGGTCGTCAAGCCTATTTTGTTTATCCATTAATTGAAAAGTCGGAAAAAATGGATTTAAAGGCTGCAACTGAACATTTCGAAGTCTTGCAAACGAAAGTGTTTCCTGAATTTAATTGTGCTTTGCTCCATGGACAAATGCGTTGGTATGAAAAAGAAGCAATTATGAAAAAGTTTAAGAACAAAGAATTTCATATTCTTATATCAACTACGGTTATCGAAGTTGGTATTGATGTTCCCAATGCAACTGTGATGATAATCGAAAATGCTGAAAGGTTCGGTTTGGCACAACTCCATCAACTCCGGGGTCGCGTAGGAAGAAGCAAACTCCAATCTTATTGCTTTTTAGTTACAAAAGATGAGTACAATACAGGTCTTTCACATAAAACTTTTCCTCAATTTAATCAAAAAACAGTAATTGCCCGATTGAAAGCGATGGAATCGACTACCGATGGATTCGAAATAGCCGAAATTGATTTGAAGTTACGAGGTCCCGGCGATATTATTGGAACACAGCAGTCGGGTTTACCACCTTTCAAATATGTGAATCTCGCCACCGATGGCGAGATTATTTC
>CAZPSM010000030.1:0-223 GCA_964589125.1 uncultured Hyphomicrobiales bacterium
GAATTGGTGCAGTGGCAAGCACTGCAAAAATTACACAAGCAATGAAGATGGTTTCGGCTGCTAAACTCAAACGAGCACAAGATGCTATTTTGAATGCACGTCCATATTCAAATTTATTGAAATCTAATTTGTATTATTTAATAGGCTCGATTGGCGATAACTATTCTCATCCTCTTCTCGAAAAAAGAGAGAAAGTAAATAACATATTGTTGCTATTAATAAC
>CAZPSM010000030.1:233-5416 GCA_964589125.1 uncultured Hyphomicrobiales bacterium
TCTGATCGTGGGCTATGTGGTAGTTTTAATTCTAATTTAATACGTTTTACTACTAAGTATGTCCAATCAGAGATTTACCGGGACTATCCCCAAGCAAATTTAAAAGCGATTCGTATTGGAAAGAGGGGAATTGCAAGCTTTAAGGGCAATGGAATTGAGTTCCTTAAAAATATTTCCGGAATTTCTGGGCGGATAGATTTTGGGATTATCGAAGAGATTTCTAAGCTTGTGATAAACGGATACCTTTCGAAAGATTTCGACCGAGTTCTAATTTTCTTTAACGAATTTAAAAATGTATTAACCCAAGTTCCTAAGGTTATTGAACTTTTGCCTTTCGACGTAGGGTCAGAAAAAGCGGGGAAAGATTCAAAGTTTCGAGTAAACTATATCTTCGAACCCGACCCAAAATCTATTCTTGATAGCCTTATTCCTAAATACATCGAGAATCAGTTCCTTCGGATAATGCTTGAATCAAACGCTGCCGAGCATGCGGCGCGACGTCTTGCTATGGAAAATGCAACTAACAATGCCCACGACTTGATTCGACAACTTGAACTTATCTTCAACAAGGAGCGACAAGCAGCTATTACAAAAGAAATGCTTGAAATTGTCGGTGGAGCAAATGCTTTGAAGGGAAGGTAAACCTATTCCTTTTTAAAATCATCTGGATTAATGCCTAATTTTTCTATCCAATAAATAAGACTGTGATGATTTTTATATCCCAATGCTTTTGCAGTTTTACTTATATTTCCTTTGTTCAAGCGCAACTGTTTAATTATTTCCTTTCTCCTAAGTCTGTTAATAGCATCTTCAAGAGAATAAATAGAAGTTAAACTCTCAATATCTTCATCGTCACTCATTGCTTTTGCCTTTTCTATCCCCGTAGTTGTTCGCATAGTGTAGAATTATCTCGCTAATATCCTCTTTTCTCTCTCTCAGTGGTGGAATGTGAATAGCTTCTCCGTGTAATCTATAGAGCAATTCTTCTATGAAATACTTTTTATTCTTTAATTCATTGATGGTGTAGATTGAAGTAGCCAAAATTTTTCCAGAAAATTTTACCGGATGGCTATCATCACCGAGCCGATAGAAAATTTTCGACTCCAATATTTGCAGGAAAAAAGGCTGAAGTTCACCTGGTAAGTGATGTATGTCGTCTAAAAGTACGGCGAAAAACTCACCAAAGATACCAGTCTTGTTGCTAAGAGCACCAGTGTAAGAACCTTTTATGTGACCAAATAATTGAGACCTGGTAAAATTTATATCATGTGAAAGGTGTCTGCAGTGAAGTTCGTAAAAGGATTTTTCCGAGAAATAACTTGACTTGTGTAGTATTCTTGCTAATAAAGTTTTACCAGTGCCGGTTTCTCCAGTTATTAAAATAGGCACATCGAGAGAATTATATGTTTTTAATGCTTGGGTGAACTGTTGTGCTATGGACTCCGATTTAGTTATGAAACCCTGTTTTCTGAGTATTTCGAAAGTACTTTTTTGATGTTCATCTTTCGATTTTATCTTCAAGCTTATTTCGTCGAGGTATTTTTTAAAGTCTGCTATTTTAACCGGTTTATCGAAAAAGGCTACAGCATTATTTTTGATTGATTCAATTGCTATTGCACCCCTATATTCAGTTACACCACTCATCATAAAAACATATACATCCGGATATTGATTCCTTAAAATTTTAAGTAATTCAAGACCATTCATTTTCTCAAATTTAAAGTCAAAATCCAAGAGAATGAAGTCTATGTCCGGATGCTTTGAAAGAATTTCGAGTGCTTTTTGGCAACTCTCGGCATACAACAAATTGTAGTCCTTTTCTAATATCGGACTATTTACAAATGACTCGAGATAATCCTCGTCGTCTTCGACTATTAACAATGTGAGTCTGTTGCTATTTTTTTTCATCCTTATTTATGAAAATTATCTTCACATTTGTGCCAAAAGTTTCTTTTGATTCAATAATAAATTTTGCATTGTTCAGTTCACAGATTTTTTTTACAATTTTCAATCCTAGTCCAGTTCCCAAATTGTCGTTCCTGTAGGTTTCGGTATGCAATGAGTTGATCACATTCAATACAATTCCCGGACCGCTGTCCTCTACCTCGAGACCAATATCACCATTGCTGTAACGCAGTGTTCTAAATAAAATTCTTTTTATTTTGCTTTTTTGTACCGCTTTAATAGAATTATCAACTATGGAAATCAACGCCAGACTAAGTTGTTTTTTGTCGAAGAATACCTTCAAGGGTTCATTTGAAAAAGAGCTCTTAAACTCTACATCAGTGGGCATTTTTTCAATGCAATTTTCAATAATCCATTCATCTACCACTTTGTTCAAATCAAGCTCCTCGTATTTTGGACTATATATATTTGAAACTACTAATATGCTTTTTAAGTTGTTGACTATTGAATCGATATGTTTCATAATTTTTTGAAATTTTTTGGTATAGTCCAATAGGTTTTTATTTTCAAATTCATAAGAAAGATTTTCAACGATGTTTTGGATCACCCCCAGATTGTTTTTAACATTGTGAACAGAATAAAGAGTCATATTATACATCTGAAGTTTCTCTTTATCTGTTGCTTCATAAATAGTAATTAAAAAATATCGCTTTAGACCGAGCTTATTTAATCGGTAAACCGAGGCTTTCACCAGTACACGTTCATTTAGGTTATTGAAAAAATAGATGTCCAGGTGTTTGGGGTTTTCTTTGCCATGGTTGTCAAAATTATCTAATAAAACATCGATCTCCTTTGGAATGACAAGATCGCCTTTTTTGTAGTACACCTTTTGGACTGGAAAGCTTTTTACTAATGTAACAAATGTTTTGTTGTAAATCCTAATTGTTGTTTTTTTCCTGTAAGGTGTTTTTCTTACAAGGCAAAATCCCAAAACCTCGATATGATATGCCAATGCCCTAAAGGTAAGAATATACATATTAGAGCGATAAATAAAAAATATAAGTAAAGGAAGCAATATGCTAAATCCGACGAAGCCCAGTAAATTCCTATTTGCTAATAATCTTTTTGCAAATGGATTTTTTTTGATTACGTAGGTTTTGATAGTACTATTGTTATTTACAATCAAAACTGGTTCGCCGCGAATATTATATCCCGAAGCCCAATCGAAAAAGTGCTCGTGTTGTGGAGTTGCAAAAAGAATATCGTTATTTTTTCCATCAATACAACAAATTTGACTATTTGAATTTTCAAACAGGAAATCCTGAATACCATCCTTGTTGGCGTCTATGGATTGGTAAAAATATTTCGATGATGGAAATGGATTGTTTAACCATCCACTAATGTAGGAAAGCTTTACTGGAAGACTCTCTACTGAGCTGTTCATAGTTGTCCAGTCTATAACTATTCTTTTCGAAGGAAAATAAATGTAAATTTTGTTGTCTTGCTTAAAGGAAAGCAAGGTCTGGTATTCTTCCAATTGAATTACTTTGCCGAGATTAGAAGATGCACCATTCTTTAAATCATAAACTTTTAAAAAATGCTTTTTTGATGGTTCTAGCAAATTAATCTTAATCACCGAAAAGGAATGTTTATCTACAAAGAGTGGAACAGAAATTTCGGGATCTAAATATGCTTTGACTGTGTCATACCAAAGAATTTTCAGACTTGTATCGAGACATATTATATAAGAATTGTAATCATTAAAAACTTGACCATAGTTATGTCCATTTTTAACAGAGTTCGAAAGTAAAAAGACTTCATTACCTCGAAGAAGTCTTTTAGAATAGAAACCCGAAAAGTTTGCTCGTGAGGAATGGTCAAAAAAACACCAATTGGTAGGGATAATTTTTTAAGATGCAATGTGTAAGGATTGAAAAAAAACAAAGTGTCCGGCTCTTTTGTTTTGCTTGCAGTAATTCTGTTGTTTTTATTAAATACTAAATATGCGTTTGTATCGGAGATTATCCAGGTGAAAAAGAAATTAATCTTAAAGCCGTTACCTTTGTATATAGTATAATTAATATACTCGTCATTAATGTCAGTCGAAGGTGATGACGGATACATCTGGTGGAGCTGGTCCCTAATTTGTACGACCGCACTATCTTCATAATCGATTAAAAATACTTGGTCGATACTTCCATTTTTGTTAAAATCATCTATAAATGGAACGAGGTAAATATTCTGGGCAGTCCCATATTTTTTTCTAAGGAAGTTCACTTGTTCAATAAAATACTGCGGATCACCAATGCTAAATAGAGTAACGGATTTGAATTTTTCATCATATAAATTGAAGGCGTTCAACATAAAAATTGAAATCGAGTCTCGATAAGGAATACTTTCGATTTGTACTTTCTCAGATTTTATGTTAAAATGAAATAGAGGAACAGGGACGAGACTCAGTGGAGTCGAATCGGGATATATAAATTCGTTGTCTATTCGTGTACAGGATATTAGAAGGATTGATAAAATCAGTAATAAATAAATTTTGAATAGCATACAAAATCCAAAAAATACACGTAAAAATATTTTCTTCAATATTTGTGCCACAGTTAATAAACCTGTAACTTGCAAATTTATAAAAATGTTTGTTTTGATTCTATCTTCGAAATCAATTTAAAATTGTCCAATTTTTATCAACAGTGATAAATTTTTATCAAATGTAAATCCTTGTCAAATAATGGGTTATATGGTTTATGTTAAACTTTGTGTAAAAATTTATCAGTGCATTGGGATTTTTAATTTATTGTAAAAAGAAATATTTGTAACTACAAGTGTGGCAATAGCTTAGACAAGCAACACATACGGACAATTGGCATAAGAGTTGCCCCGATATACAATTCTCTAAAAGGCTATTTTAAAGCTGAAATTGAAAAGAAAGTGTAATTATTTCTTTATAGAGAGGGTAATATGAAAAAAGCAACTTTATTCCTAATGTTACTTTTGATTGGTCGGGAAATGGCTTTTTCCCAATCACTTTCTGTCTTTGATGTAGATGCATCGAACTTCCCTACAATCAGGGCGAAGTTCTATGCTTTTGACAAAGATGGGAAACAAATAACAAATCTTTCGCCATCGGACTTCGAAATAAAAGAGAATGGTATCAGACGAAATGTAACTTCTGTGAGTTGCCCTGCTCCGAAGCCAATTCAAGCGATATCCTCTGTATTAGTTATAGATGTAAGCGGTTCGATGGGGTGGCCTATGGGTGGAACTACAAA
>CAZPSM010000030.1:5442-6681 GCA_964589125.1 uncultured Hyphomicrobiales bacterium
AAAAGAAGCTGCCCGAGCTTGGGTCGATGGTTTACCACTTGGTCAAAGCGAGTGTGCCATAACAAGCTTTAACAACGCAAACTATTTAAATCAGGATTTTACCACGGATAAGAATAAATTGTTAACAGCAATAAACAATTTATACCCGGATGGAGGAACAGATTACGATGCGGCACTAATCAATCCGATGGCAGGTGGCTTACTAATTACCAAAAGAGCAAAATCCAAACGAGCAATAGTATTTCTTACCGATGGTATGCCAAACCAAGAACCACGGACGAACGAAATCATCCAAGAAGCAAATCTGCAAGACGTAACAATCTACGGTGTTACTCTTGGTATGCCTTGTCCACAAAATATAAAGGATATAACTACACAAACGGGAGGACAATGGTTCGAAAATGTAACAACAGTAGAACAAGCACGACAGATATATCAGCAAATACTACTAACTGTACAAGGTGGTGACCCTTGTACAATCGAGTGGGAAAGCGAATTAACTTGCACCGCTGAAATTACAAATGTAGAATTAAGATTGACAAACTTGAACTTAACTGCAAATGCAAGTTATACTCCGCCATACTCGTCAATAGCAAATTTAGAGTTTAATCCAACGATGGCGAGGTTTCAAAACCCCCAAATAGGCGCTAAATCGGAACAAAAGATTATCGTAACAGCTCGTAATACAAGATTTAATATAACGAATATAACAAGTAATAATCCCAATTTTGATATAAATCCAAAGACTTTTGTATTAAATGCAGGTGAAAGTATAGAGTTAACAGTAAGTTACACCCCAGTTGATAGTGGATATGCCTTTTGCAAATTTGAATTTGAAAACACCTTATGCCCAATAAATTTTTATGCAAATGGCGGATGGTGGGGCAAGAAACCGAAGAAGCCATCGTTGAAGCTTATACATCCAAATGGAGGCGAAGTCTTTGTAGTAGGAAGCGACACAGTGATAACTTGGGAAGGGATACCTAAGGAAGAATTAGTAAAATTGGAATATAGTACCGATAATGGTAACACCTGGAAATATATAGATACGGCAAGAGGGTTGAAATACAAATGGCGGAATGTGCCACGACCTGCAAGTAGTGTGTGTTTAGTTAAGGTTAAGCAAGTAGATACTAACGTAAGCGATGTCAGTTTAATTCGTACTTTGACTGGGCATAGTGGAGGTGTTCAAAGCATTAGTTTTAGTCCCGATGGAACAATTCTTGCTTCGGGAAGTGG
>CAZPSM010000030.1:6711-16284 GCA_964589125.1 uncultured Hyphomicrobiales bacterium
AAGCGATGGCAGTTTAATTCGTACACTTGGAGGTCATAATAGGGATGTCGGTAGTGTCAATTTTAGTCCCGATGGAACAACTCTTGTCTCGGGGAGTGATGATCAAGCAATCAAGTTATGGCGAGTAAGCGATGGCAACCTAATTCGTACTTTGACCGGACATAGTGGAGATGTTGAAAGCGTCAATTTTAGTCCCGATGGAACAATTCTTGCTTCGGGAAGTGGGGACAACACAGTCAAGTTATGGCGGGTAAGCAATGGCAGCCTAATTCGTACCTTGACCGGACATACTCTTGAAGTTAATAGCATCAGTTTTAGTCCCGATGGTACAATTCTTGCCTCGGGGAGCCAGAACAGTATAATCAAGTTATGGCAAGTGAATGATGGCAAATTAATTAGCACATTGACAGAGCATAAGAGTTCTGTTCGTAGCGTAAGTTTTAATCCCGACGGAACAATTCTTGCTTCGGGAAGTGGGGATGGGACAATCAAGTTATGGCGGGTAAGCGATGCCAGTTTAATCCGCACCTTGACAGTGCATAGTGGTGTTCTCAGTGTTAGTTTTAGTCCCGATGGTACAATACTTGCCTCGGGAAATGAGGATAGGACAATCAAATTATGGCGGGTAAGCGATGGCAGTTTAATTCGTACCTTGACAGGACATAGTGGTTGGGTTTTTAGCGTCAGTTTTAGTCCCGATGGTACAATACTTGCCTCGGGAAGTGGAGATTTGACTATTAAACTTTGGGCAATTGGCGATATGACTTTACAAGAGGATGTGTCCGACAGTGTTTTTGCTATCGTAGAACCAATATCAACTTCCACAGACATTGATATGGGCAAATGCTTGGTTAATATGGTAAAGGATAGCGTAGTTGTCGATTTTGTTCAAAATATTGGCTCATGGAAGTTTCGTGTGGACTCAATTTACTTTCGAGGTACAGATGCGAACGCTTTCTCCCTTGTCTCTGGATTTCCGAAATACGAAGTTGAACCAAATAAATCGCATTTTGCAGAATTTCGCTTTGTACCCAAACGAGTAGGTATTCACCGTGCAGAAATTGTTGTAATAACGCAATCCGATACTTTAATCCAAAATATCACGGGTGAAGGGGTAGCGAAAAAAATAGAAGTGGTGGACAACATAATTGACTTTGGTGTCGTTGATGTTGGAAAATACAAAGATACTATCCAAGTAGTTACGATTAAAAACATAGGCTCGATACCAATTACTATTTTAGAGACCAAGCATAATTTACCTAATGTAGTCGATTTTACGACACTTTCTGGAGGCGGCAGTTTCACTTTACAACCTGGCGAAACACGATTGATGGATTTACGGTTCAAACCATCTGATATTGGGCGTACAAGTGGAACGCTCGAATTTCATTACAACGGTGTAGGAAGCCCCGCTGTAGTACAACTATTTGGGGAAGGAGTAGAGAAAAGCCCTAAGATACAAAGTTCTATGTCGCCATTCGAAACTTTGACATGCGAAGCAGAGAGTATAAAAGAAATTGAAATTAAAAACGATGGTGGAGAAAACTTAGTAATAACTTCGCTAAATATAGCAGGACCAGATAAAAATGATTTTCAAGTAAATCAACCATTGCCGATAACAATAATGCCCGATAGTGTGTATTTAATTCCAATCGTTTTCAAACCGCAATCTGATGGAAACAAAACAGCAGACCTGGAAATCAAATCCAATGCAGAGCCGGATTCTATACATACAATAAATTTAGTCGCAAGGAAAGAGAAAATTGAGTTAAGTACATTAGATGAAATAGACCTACAAATCTTGTGCCCGAAAGAAAGTAAGGACTTTGAAATTCAGATAGAGAATTTAAGCACAATAGAAACATTTGCAAGCATCATAGGCGACAATGACATACAAATATCAACAAACAACATAAGAATTAATCCCGGGGCGAAAGATAACATTCAGGGAAAATTTACCGGTTTGATAGAGGAAGGTCTATTCCGTAGAACTATAAAAGTAACTGACACTTGTGGGAATGTGAAGACAATAAACATAAAAGGAATGGTAGAATCGCCAAAGATAAAAGTAAATGAATTAGAAATAAGTTCACAGATCGGCAAATCAAAAATCGAGAAATTAAGAATAGAAAACACCTCAAACCGAGATGTAACTATAATTTCAATAAATGGCATAAATTCGCCCTTTTCAATAGTTGGCAATCCATTGCCTCTGACAATTGAAGCGAATTTAAGCCAAGAGATAGAAATAGAATTTACTCCTATTGACCAAAATCCCGTAACGCAAGATATCCAAATAATAGGTGAACCTTGCAACATAACCGAAGATATAAAAATCAAAGGATTGGGATTTTCAGCTGGTTTAACCATATCAACGAACAATTTAGAAGCCTATCCGGGAGATGAAATAGAAGTGCCAATAGTTTTGAATTCATCAGAGAATTTATCGCTTGTAGGTGTTAATTCAATCAATATGGAGCTAACATTCAATCCTACCATACTTGCACCGTTGGGGTATAATGCAGAAAAAATTGATGATAGAACAGCGAAAATCAAATTAGAGAATATCCAACTCTCAACGAATGTAGGAGCCATTCTGACAAAAATAAAATTCATCGTTGGTTTAGGCAATGCAGAAGAATGCGACCTAATCTTATCGAATGCCAAGACAAATGGTGGCACAGCAGACATAACGCTCATCAATGGTAGGTTCAAATTGTTGGGTATATGTGAAGAAGGGGGAAAACGGCTTATTAATCCCGCAAAAGTTACTCAACTTATGAAAATCTCTCCAAATCCGATCTATGACATTGTTGACATTGAACTTAATTTGGTTGAGCAAGGAACAACTACACTGAAAGTCTTTTCCTCGAGAGGGGAATTTATTGAGCAACGAAACATAATCAATCACATAGGCAATCTAAATATAAAATTGGACACAAGAAACTACAACAATGGATTGTATTTCATTCTCCTACAAACCCCAACGGCAATAAAAAAAGAAAAACTGTTGATTGTTAAATAAAATTTTCTTAAGGATGTTAGAAATATGAAAAAGTTGCTCTTACTGTTGCTGGTTCCATTTATGCTTTTTTCACAAAAGGATGAAGGAAGTAGAACCAGATATGGTTTGTATTTTGGCTATGGATTGAATTCACATAGCGCGGATTTCAAAAGGTTACCCGATTGCCCAAGCTGTTCCCCTGGTTACAAAGAAGGCAAAGGAACGGGTTTAAATTTCGGTTTAGTATTCGATTACCCCTTAAGTCGAAGTTTTTACTTATCGGGCAAATTGCTATATCTGGATTTGAGTGGTAAATTAGTTAGTACAGAGAGCACCGTTATTATAGCAGATGGAAAACCAACCCCTGGGGAGTTTGAACATACACTTGAATCCAGATTAGGTGTTATCGGTTTCCAACCAAGCATAATGCTAAATTTGATTAACAACTTGAACCTTAGTATTGGGTTTAATATCTCGTATTTGTTAAAAAAAGAATATGCTCAAGTTGAAAGGATAACAAAACCGACTGATTACGGCACTTTTTTAAATCCCGATGGAACCGATAGTTATTCGAGGGAAAGGAATAAATTTAGTGGTACACTAAAAGAGGCGAATACTTCCTACTTGGCACCAGTTGCTTCAATTTCCTATACTGTGCCTTTCGACAAGCATGGAAAGTTTCTTTTAGAACCCGCTATCACCTACCACCATGGAATAAGCAACATAGTTAGTGACGTATTAGTTAAGAGATGGACAGTAAGCTCACTGTCTTTCGGCATATCGCTTAAATATTCACCTCTTAAACCAAAGCCCAAGAAGGAAATCAAAATCGAAGAGTATAAAATTGATACTATAACTATTGAGAAAGATATAATTGCAAGCAGCCATACAAAAGGGAAGGAGTTTTACCAAGTCGAAACAATTGAAAATGAAACCGAGGTAATGAACAAGACAATTATCACACGTACTGATACAATTTTTATCCCAAAAATGTATAAAATTGATGGTAAACTTATAGCAGTTGGAGTCGATTCAACGGGAAACGAAATCCCAAATCCAGAATTTGTAATCGAAGAGTTTATATCTAACCGATTAGACCCACTATTGAATTATATATTCTTCGAAAATAATTCAAGTACAATACCGATGAGATACATTCAGTTAAGCCCGGATGAAGCCAGAGATTTCAACGTTAACAACTTGTTTAGGGACTCAACTTTGCAGTTGTATCACAATATACTCAACATAATCGGAAAAAGATTAACCGAAAATCCAACAGCAACGATAACTTTAGTAGGATGTAATTCTGATTTGGGAACGGAAAAAGAAAATCTTAAATTGTCAGAATTAAGAGCCAACACTGTTAAAAACTATTTGGTAAACACTTGGAATATTGAACCAGAAAGAATAAAGATAAAAAGTCGGAATTTACCCGAAAAACCTTCGACTCCAATTACAGAACCTGACAAAATTATGGAAAACCGAAGAGTGGAAATTTATTCAGATAATCCCAAAATATTAGAGCCGATTTTTATTGAAAAGATTGACAGGAATGCAACGCCCCCTAAAGCAAGATTCAAATTACAAGCCACAAGTGATTTACCCTTATCGGGATGGGAATTAAGAGCATATCAAGAATCCAAGCCAGACGTTTCATTTATTAAAAAAGGAGGCAATACACTAACTAATCAAATTGACTGGGAATTATCTACAGACCAAACGATAATCCCACAGTACGAAGAGCCTTTGAAAAGCGAATTAATTTTAGAAGACGTAAGAGGCAATCGGAAAACAATTAAAGGGAACAACTTAACAATAAAAGTCAAGACAATTCAAGAAAAGCGACGGAAAATGTTAGGAGATTACGAAATAGAACGTTACAGTCTGATTTTATTCGATTTCGACAAATCAACAATAGAAGGAAGAAACAAACAGATAGTTGAATTTATTAAAACCAGAATTAAGGAGAATTCAGAGATAATAATTGCAGGCTATGCAGACAGAACCGGGGATCCCGAACATAACATAAAGCTTTCTGAAAGTAGGGCATTGGAAACAAGGAATAAGATTAATCAGCCAGCTGCAATAGCTTACGGCTATGGAAGTTCCAGACTTTTGTATAACAACGAACTACCCGAAGGGCGCTTTTATTGCAGAACCGTGATTATAACAGTTAAAACAAAGGTGAGATAGATACATGAGTTAATTTTATTTTGAGTATTAGAAAAAACACAATAATTGTATCATAATAAAAAATATCTTTAAAGTTTAAGAATTTTTAATAGAACAAGGTAAATAATACATTGCATTTATTTACACAATGAAGATTAAATTCATTAATATATAGATTATGTTCCTAATTGGTTCTTTTTACCAGAATGTTGTCTTTTTGCTCCAAATGTAGAAGGTTTATAAAAATGAACAGTGTTAGTCTGGCTACTTCTGAAAAGTAATCCACCAACAATTTGTAACGGTAAAAGCAGGTTTTTCCTAATCTACTATGTAAGAAAAATCCTCTTTTTATTAATCTTTTTTTATCGGTGCTATTAAAATTTTGGATTTTAGAGGGAGGGCCTACTCATACTTTTAATTTTACTTCCTACTATTAGGGAATTCATACTTCGGATATAGACAGATATAGACATATAGCATTTCCTCGGGAATCTATTCTTTTAGAGAACAACAATGGAGTGTACTGAGTGAAATCTTTTATGATTTTCTGCTAACTTCAATTGTTTTAAAAGGCTATATTCAGACAGAAATTTAATAGCCAAATAAAGTGGAAAGTGAGGAATATTCTAATAGTCATACCAATAGGTAGTTACGTTTTTCAGCGATATAAAAGAAGAAATTTACCATTTATTGTGATGGTACTATCTTTCAGCTTAGATATTTATATATTATTTTATGCAACGATTTCCTTCATTATTATCATAATATCGAAATCCTTATTCTTTTAAATATTTAGTGAATATGTTTGTTTTCCCTTCTCTAATAATTTAAAAAGCCTCCTTCGAAAGGAGGCTTTTTTACTACAAAACCACTATATTAATAATTGTTCTGTTCGTTTCGAATGCTCTCTCGAGACTGGGAACGTGGTCTTGGCTCTTGCTGTTTGGCTTCGTTGACGAGTATTTTCCGACCTCCGAATTCTCGACCGTTGAGTGCTTGGATAGCTTGATTTCCGTCTTCTGCATTCATTTCAACAAAACCGAAGCCACGCGAACGCCCTGTTTGGCGGTCGCGAACAATGCGAACAGATTCGACTTCCCCAAATTGGGAAAAAAGTTCTTGCAGTTCCTCGCTAGAAGTGGAGAAACTTAAGTTGCCTACATAGATATTCATAAAAAGAACCCTAAAAAAGTTAATAATACACTGAAACCACTTCCTGCTTATAGAAAACTATATTGAGGAAATAATTTCAAATCAAAATGCAAATTACATAAAAAAAATTAGAAAAATGCAAATTTTTTTTGAAAAAGTTTAAACATTTTAATATTTTATTTGATTGTGCTGTGAATTGGAAGTACAATTGTGAATGTTGATCCATAACCCACTAAACTCTCTACTTCAATTCTACCTCCTAAGTTCTTTATTATATTGTAGCTTACAGAAAGACCAAGTCCAGTTCCTTTTCCAACTTCTTTGGTAGTAAAAAATGGCATAAAGATTTTGTCCATCTGTTCTTGCGAGATTCCGCAGCCAGTGTCTTTTATAGCAATTCGAATTTCATTTTCGATTTGCTCCGTGATAATGGAAATGCTTCCGGGCGGGGTTATTGCATCGCGGGCGTTTGATATGAGATTCAAAAGAACTTGTTTTAATGAATTTGCGTCAGTGAAAATTTTAGGAAGGTTTGGAGAAAGATTTTTTTGGAGTTTTATGTTCGACACATAAAGGTCGTTTTCTATGAAGCCCTGAATTAGTTCTTCGATTATGTCGTTGACGTTATAGAATTCGAGCTTGTATTCTTCGTGACGTACGAAACTCATTAGTTTACGTGTTATATCTCTTGCACGAAAGGCACTGGATTGGATATTATCGAGATGAGGGATGATGTCCTTTATATCTATATTTTGATTAAACTGTGGGTCGAAAAAATCTTTGATTAAACCGGCTTCGCTAGCAATAATAGCTAATGGGTTATTAATTTCATGTGCAATTCCCGCGGCAAGTTCGCCTACTGTGGCTAACTTTGATGCGTGCTCGAGTTGGAGTTTTGCAATATTTTTTTCTTGCTCAGCTAACTTTTTGGCTTTCTCGGATTCGGCTATCTTTTTGGAACGATAAAAAATTACTATTAGTAATAGAAAAACAACTATCAACGATGCAGCAATTGACTTAGTTTCGAAGTTAGATAAAAATGTTTCGTTTCTGTTTTCTTTTGTTGTAACAACGCACCATTCATTTTGAGTTAGCCAAGAATAACCAAAATCGATGATAGAGTTTTGGTAGAAAGTAGTGGAAATCCCTGGTTGCTCTTCTTTGGGTGGGAGAAATGGTGATTTTTCCAGTAAATTCCCTAACTTATGGTGAGTAAGTTGAAAATATCCATTTGAATTAATTATCGATATAATTACGTCCTTTGAAGCCAATGCCGAATGAATATACTCATATATTTTCTCAGGGTCTAATGTTGCGCGGAGAACAACAATATTTCCATCGATTTGACGCTTCGCAGCGATTGTAAAGTGCGGCTTATTGCGGAAACCTAAGTATATGTCTGTAATAATATAACGCTTATCACTGTTTTTGAGGTTTTTAAACCATTTTTCATTTGAGTAATCTTTATTTAATAAAGTAGGCAATGGTCCAATGTACTGTTTCTGTATTCCTGTAGAATCGAAATAACCGAGGTCAACAAAAGCATCGCTATCCTTTTTCAATTTTAATAGATACGAATTGAATACTTTTTTGCTTGGAGGAATTTCGGTTTGTGGATTATCAATTAGATTTATTAGATTGACAACTCTTTCTCGAAGGAATAAATCCAGCATTTGAGCTTGACTTACTGCAATTGATTTAAGGTGCAGTTTCTCGCTCTCCGAAATTATATTTTGATACTCAAAATGGGAAAAGACAATAAGAAAAATTAATGGAAGAATATAAGTAAATAACAATCTTGTGAACTGCTTTTTGAATATAGTTTTATAATATGTCTCATCGAATTCGACGAGCTGGTTGCTATTGATAGCCCTTTCTTTGTGTTTTTTCATATCCTATTTTTCTTCATCGTCGAGCTTGCGAAGTTCACGAAGTATAGCGATTGGACTCATTCCAGTAGCAATGGAGGTTAGTTTCTCCATTCTTTCAGTGTCGTCCTTAAATTTTTTTTCGAGCCGTGCTTTATATGCTGCCTCTAATTTGATAATTAAATCATCGAGCTCGTATGGTTTAGGAAGATAATCGAAGGCACCTAATTTTGTACAAATTACAGCAGATTCGAGGGAACCGTGCCCAGTAAGTATAATTACTTCAATATACTTATGTTCTTTTTTTAAAATATCGAGTACTTGAGTGCCATCGATACCGGGCATTTTTAAATCCACAATTGCAATATCGTATTTTTCTTTGCGGGCGAACTCGAGAGCATCTTGTCCATTCGAGGCAGTTTTTACTTCAAAACCCCGCAGTTCTAATCTTTTAGCAATCGATTCAAGAAATTGAACCTCATCGTCTACAATTAGCAGTTTTATCTTTCTTTCCATTTTATATTCCTAATAATGGCCAATAGATTGAAATTAAAAGAGAATATATTAATACACACAAAATCGCCCAAGGAATTGCTACCTTGCAGAACTCTAATTGCGAAAAGTAGCCGGTACTATAGGCAATAATAGTTGGGGGGCATCCGATTACTAACCAGATGAATGAAGTTGCCGCTGGCAAAAGTAATCCGATTTCGGTTATCTGAATACCGAGTTCTTTTGCAAGCGGAAACATTATAGGTAAACACAAAGCGGTAGCTGCTGAGTTTGACATAAAGCTTGAGATAAAAGAGCCAAAAATTGCCATTCCAAAGTATTGAATAACTTTGGGTTGCCCGATTAGTAATGGAGCAAATTGTTCAGCCAACCATTTGCCGGCACCTGTGTCTAACATTGCAGCTCCAAGGGAAACACCAGCACCAAAAACCAGCCATGCCTCCCATGCAAATTTTTGGACTATTTGCTTAAAACTAACAAGGCGAAGACTGCATATTGCCAAAATAGCAATAGCCGCAACAACACTTACATGTAAATGTGTCAAATCTCCCAATGCCCATAAAAGCAGTGCAAGAACAAAAATAATCGCAACTCCTTTTTCTTGCTTGCTCATTTTAGGTATTTTTTCGGTTTTGAAAGATTCGGGTAATTCCTTAACTTTTGGTGGAAAGAGAAAGTAGCAAATAACCCAAGTACCGATAGAAACAAAAACTACAAGAGGGAACTGATAAATAATCCATCCGAAGAAACCAATGTGTATACCTGCATATTTTTCTAAGAAATCGACAGCGATTGGATTTCGCCCGCCCCCAAGTATTGTCCCAAAGCCACCGGCGGATGCACTGAGAGGAATAAGTAAGGCAA
>CAZPSM010000030.1:16299-16581 GCA_964589125.1 uncultured Hyphomicrobiales bacterium
AATTATGTGGAAATATCTTCATTTGTTTAAAGACTGTAATTAAAGCAAAGAGAAATATAATAGTAACAGTTGCATCATGAAATACTGTCGAACTAATAGAAGATACTAAGCAAATTAAAAATGAAAAGGGAATTATTTTCTTACCAGCGACCTTAAGAACAGCATGAAGAATTCTTTGAGTTAGTCCTACTTCGTTGAGAATTACCCCGAACATAATAATCATCATCACAAACATTACTGCTGGGCTTGCATATGGTGCCCAAGCAGCCTCGGGTTCTTGGA
>CAZPSM010000030.1:16670-22296 GCA_964589125.1 uncultured Hyphomicrobiales bacterium
TGTAATTAGGAAAGCAAAAAAATGGTGAGCTCTTGGTGATAAATCACCAGGGGTTGGCAATAAAGCAATTATCAAGCCAACAGCTACTGAAATTGCGGCCCAAAGAGCCATTTCCTTTAAACTTTTCCCTTGTGCTTGTTTTTGCTGTGAAATAAGGAACTTGGCTTTTGAACGAGCCTTATCGAGAATGTCCGTAAGTTTTTGGATTTCAACTGGCTTTTGTAAAAATGAAAAAGCATCTTGGTGTGCCATTTCGACGGCGGTTTCGGTATCACCATAGCCAGTTAAAATTACTACTTGGATTTCAGGCCTAAATTTTTTGATTCTTTTCAAAACCTCGTCTCCACTCACATCCGGCATTCTCATATCCAACAAAACGACGTCGATAGTAGGATCCTTACTGATAAGTTTTTCGATGTCTCTGCCAGTAGGCGACGTTATGTTGTCGTAGCCACGTAATCTTAATTGCTCAGAAATACTATTAAGGAAAAGTTCCTCGTCATCAATGATTAGAAGTTTAGACATATTTATCTCTCGTGGTTGTTAATTTTTTTACATTCAGTAGTAATGTAATTCTCGATTGCTTGGTAAATGTCGGAAGTTCGAAGAATCCCAACAACTTCATCGCCACGAACAACAAGTACAGAAAGGCATTGCCACATAATGATTTTATGAATGGTTTTTGCAATGCTTTCTTCTTCCTCGACGTGTTCAGCAATGGGCTGCATAATTTCGCTTATTCTTATTTTCGAAGCAGTCGAACATAAGTCGAGCGGGGTTTCTTGCCAAAGCGCAAACTTTTCGAAAAGGCTTTCGATAAAATTGGAACTTAATCGCGCTCTGGAAAGTTTGTCAATATCAAATAAGTCCTGATATTTTGGCTCGAGCCCTTTTAGAAATGCAAAGTGTCCAACTTTTCCAATAACTTTTTTGTTTTCGTCTAAAACTAGAACTGCTCGGAAGGGCGGTAGTTCGGGTGAAGCTTTTTCTTGCGCCTTTTTTAGGGTAAGTATTGCATCCAACATTGTAGCATTTTTATCAATAGTTGGATATTGCTCGATTGGTATCATTAAGTCTTTAACTTTCTTTGTAAACATTTTTACACCAATTTACTGTTAATTCATTACTATATTAATTAAAGAAAAATTTTAAAAAATATTAGCAATATTTTTTGTAATGATTGTGTTGTTATGCAATTTGTACAAAAAAATCTTGTTTTAATTTTTATTTTATCTATACAAGAGTTAATTTTGTAATTTATTCAAAAATTAATATTATAGATATGGAATATGCAACCAATCAATATGCTCTTATTCTTGGGGTGTCGAGTGGTTTTGGCAAGGCGACTGCTATTGAACTTGCAAAGATGGGTTTCAATATTTATGGTGTCCATCTCGATTTTGGCCCAAACAAGCAAAAAGCAGAAGAGTTATGCCAATACATTGCTTCGTTGGGTGTGAAATCTCGGTTTTTCAATGCAAATGCTGCCGATGATGTAAAACGTAACGAAATCATTGCAAGCATCAAAGAAGATTTTAAAAATGAAGATAATCCGAAGCTGCGAGTTATTCTACACTCATTGGCTTTCGGTGCCATTAAAAGATTCTTTGCTGAAAATCCAGAAGATATGGTGAGTAAAAAGCAGATTGAGATGACAATGGATGTAATGGCAAATAGTTTGGTCTACTGGGTGCAGGATTTGTTTAAGGAACGGTTACTTGGGAAAAATGCCCGAATTTTTGCAATGACAAGTGTTGGTTCCCAACGGGCAATGATGAATTATGGTGCAATTTCCGCTGCTAAAGCGGCACTCGAAGCATACATCAGGCAAATTGCTGTCGAACTTGCTCCATATAAAGTAACTGCTAATGCAATTATGGCGGGCTTAACCGATACTCCTGCCGCCCAAAAAATTCCAGGCTTTGGTCGTATGTTAGAATATGCACGAGAGCATAATCCGTTCAACCGGAATACCGTTCCCGAGGACGTAGCTAAAGTGATTGCAAAACTATCGGATGAGAATTTCTATTGGATAAATGGGCATACTATTGCTGTCGATGGTGGTGAAAGTATTTTAAACTTTATCGAGCATCCAAAGTAATTATTTAATAAAAAATCAGAAGGATAATCAATGATTGAGTTTTCTTTTACCGAAGAACAGATGATGCTTCGCGAAATGGTCCGCGATTTTGCTACTAATGAACTTAAGCCGATTGCTTCCAAAATCGACGAAGAAGAGGCAATACCCGACGAAATAATAAGGAAAATAGCCGAACTTGGATTATTGGGCGCGCCATTCCCAGTTGAGTATGGTGGCTCTGGTATCGGAGAAGTTGGGTATTGTATAATACAAGAAGAAATTGCACGTGCTTGTTTATCGACGGCAACTTTTGTTGGTGCCCACGTTTCAATTGGAACTAATGCCATTTTCATAGGTGGAACCGAAGAACAAAAACAGAAATGGTTGCCACCTTTAACTGCCGGTGAAAAAATTGCTGCTTTTGCTCTTACCGAGCCTTCCGCTGGCTCCGACGCATTTAACTTGAAAACAAAGGCATACCTTGATGGGGATGAATGGGTTATCAATGGTGAAAAACTTTGGATAACCAATGGGCCCTTTGCCGATGTTTTTTCAGTCTTTGCTCGAACTAATCTTGGAATTTCATTATTTGTAGTCGAAAAGGGAACACCTGGATTTACTCCCGGAGCCCCCGAGAAAAAAATGGGGATTCGGGGTAGTAAAACGTCATCATTGACTTTCGACAATGTTCGTATCCCAAAGGAAAATTTGATTGGTCGCGATGGTAAAGGCTTCCTAATTGCAATGAAAACCCTTGATGCTGGTCGTTTGGGGTTAGGCGCTGCTTGCCTTGGCGCTTGCAAGGAACTCCTTGAAATTAGCACACGCTTTGCGAAAGAACGCAAGCAGTTCGATGAACCTATTGCAAATTTCCAAGCAGTTCAGTTTATGCTTGCTGAAATGGCTACATTAATCTATGAAACCGAAAGCATTGTTTATCGGACCGCAATGTTGTACGATAAGCAAGAAATTTTACCGCGCCATTCTGCAATTGTTAAATTGGTAAGTTCAAATGCTTTGGACAGATGTGTCGATTATGCAATGCAAATACACGGGGGGATGGGGTATTCGCGTGAGTTGCCCATTGAACGATTCTATCGGGACTCTCGTATTAATAGAATTTTCGAAGGAACTTCCGAAATCCAAAAATTGATAATCGCTAAGGATGTAATTAAACGTAACGGGGTAGTATAAATAGCATATTTGATATGTTGCGGACTTTATTAACATTGTTTTTGTTACTTCTGCTTGGAACAGCATCCAATCTTTTAGGACAAAAGGATTTATCGTATCTGTTGGAAAATTTTGGATTAGTCGAAGAACATAAGTATCTCGCTCCATTCGAAGGAAAATGGAAACTGACTATGGAATATAAAACTGAAAAAGGAGAATCAGAATACCAACAAGGCACTTCCGATGCAAAGCTTATATTGAATTATCGGGTAATCGAAATGCACAGCTTTGTTCAGACCTCTTCTGGATTCCCTTTCGAATTTCGATTTTATATTGGCTATAATTCCATTCGGAAAAAATTCTTTCTTTTTGCGCTCGATAACTATACAAATAATTCTTTCTTCTCGCTTGGCGAATATAATAAGGCTAACAAAGAGTTTACATTTATTGGGCAGATAGATAACCCAAAAACCAAAAAGCCAGTTGAGGTACAATATCGTTTATATTTTGAGAGAGAAAATAAACTTGTCATTGAAAATTTTGCAAAAAATAAGCAGAAAGACGAGCTGATTTTCCGCGCTATGTTGATAAAGGTTCCGGAGTAAATATTATGGAATGCAAACAAGAGCGTAATAAAAAGCAGTGCAGTTGCACCTATGAGCCTTGTAAGCGAAAGGGGTTGTGTTGCGAGTGTTTAGATTATCATTTGCGGAACCGCGAACTGCCTGCCTGTTGTTTCCCTAAAGAAGCCGAGCGAACATATAACCGAAGTTTTGAGTATTTTGTTGCTCTTTTCCATCAAGGGAAAATACAATGATTCAAAGGGTAATCAATTTGAAAACCGATAAACACAATTGTCTGTATGATATTACTGACCTTGTTCGGAACATAGTCAAGGAAAGCAACTATAAGGTTGGGGTGGTAAATGTTTATGCGCGTGGTTCAACAGCAGCAATTATGATTCAAGAGAATTGGGATGAATCTGTCCAAAATGATGTCGTTAATTTGTTGAAAAAGCTAATTCCCAAGGGGGTATGGCAACACGATCTGCAAGATAATAATGGAGATGCCCATCTGAAATCTGGTTTAGTTGGACCAAGCGAAAGCATTCCAATAATCAACGGAAATCTTGGGCTTTCGACTTGGCAAAATATTTTCTTTTGCGAATTCGATGGCCCACGAAGTAATCGTGAAATCGTTGTTACTGTATTTGGTGAGTAATTAAAGAATGCAGCCAATTCAATAACTTTAAATACCCACGGATTGGGTAGTCCGTGGGTTATTTTATGACTATACTTTCCTTATTAATCCATTAATCTGATTAAACTTGCTGGTGAAGCGTTATTATTGTTGTTCTCGTTGTAGAACTTATCGTCCCCATTGTCTGGTTTAACGATAAAATGTTGTGGGATTTCGTGTTCAAAATTTGAAGTGCTTGGTGGAAGTTCCTCTGGTGGTTTCTTCTTAAATATGCCGGGGAATTAATGTCGGATGGGTCGAAACTTGCAAATATACGAGAACTAGTCTTTTTAGTATTTTCCGATTCAAATAGAGAACCATCTTCGGTATTTGAACTTTTTGCCGAAACAAAATCGCCTTCATTGTTTGGAATTGGCGGAACGATAGATGGGGTTTTTTGTGGTTTCTTGACATTAGTTTCAATGAATGAGTTTGTGAATCCTGTTACTACAAGTGTGATGTCGATTGAACTGTCTAAGCTTTCGTCTTCTACAAGTCCCAGAATTATATTCAATTCTTTGTTAGTTGCTTCGCGAATTTTAGCGAGTACACCGTCCGATTCTGAATAAAGGAACTCTTTCGGATTATGATATATGTTTACAAGCGCATGTTTGGCGTTGCGTAGGTCTATTCCTTCCAACAAAGGTGAATTTAATGCATTTTCAACAGCCTGAATAACTCGTTTTTCGCCTTCGCCAGTTCCTTTACTGATAAAGGCATCGCCCATCCCTTTTATTACGGTTTTGAAGTCTCTGAAGTCGATATTTACTGAGCCTGTATGGTTAATAAGGTCGACAATTCCTTTTGCTGCATCGAAAACAATCTTATCGGCGAGTTTGTATGCTTGGCTTACTGGCAATTTTTGTTCGCTGGAAAGTTTTGCAAGTTTTTCATTTGAAATAATTATCAAGCCGTCGACGTTTTTGCGTAGTTCTTCGAGCCCTTCTATTGCGTTTTTCTTACGTATAGGTCCTTCGTTTTCTAATGGTGTTATCACAATTCCCACAATAATTGGAGGGTCATCCTTATTAGTATCGCTAATATGTTCTTTCACGGCTTTTGCCACTACTGGCGATGCCCCGGTTCCGGTCCCTTTACCCATTCCAGCTGTTATAAAAACCATGTCCTTATCTT
>CAZPSM010000030.1:22313-24350 GCA_964589125.1 uncultured Hyphomicrobiales bacterium
TTTAGCAGATCAACGATTGATTGATAATCCTCTTCGGCAGCCATACGCCCTACTTCTGGATTGGCTCCTGCGCCTTGTCCTCGGGTTTTGGTTTTCCCAATAATCAATTTAATAGGTGCTGGATTATTACTTAACTGCCTAGAGTCGGTATTAATAGCAATTAAGTCAACCCCGGTTATGCCGAATTCCACAAGATTTTTGATTGCGTTACAACCAGCACCGCCTACCCCCACAACAGCGATTCTGGTTATTAGGTCTAAATTAGTCTCGAGTTCTATCATAAGTCCCCCCTATAATTTTTTGAACATTTCAACAATTTTATTAATAACATTTTGTTTTTCTTTTTTGATATCTGTAGAGCCATTTTGTATTGAAAAATTAGAATTTTCTTCTTGAATTCCATAAAGAGCCAAGCCAACAGAAGTAGAGAAATATGGTTTGTTTACTTCCTGAACTAAGCCTTTGTAGTTTAAATCCGATGGAGTTCCTATTCTTACTGGCATACCAAGAACCTCTGTAGCCAATTCTTCTGTTCCTTCCAGCATAATTGACCCACCCGTTAACACTGCTCCGGCACCAAGCTTATGGCTATAGTTGGATTTTCTTAGTAGCTCTTTTGCATATTCAAATATTTCCTCCATTCTTGGCTGAATAAACTGACAAATTTTATGAAGTTCGAACATTAATGGTCTTCTTCCCTTGGTTCCTTGAACCATAATACTTCTATCGTCGCGTAAAGATTGAAAATAGCAATGTCCATATTTTTGTTTAATTTCTTCTGCTTGCGAATAAACAACATTCATAAGTGTTCTTAAATCGTCGGTAACTTGGCGGCCTGCTATTGGGAAACTTTCCGAGAATCGCATCACTCCTTCGTAAAATACAGATACATCGGTTGTACTTTCGCCAATATCGATTAGAGCGACTCCTAATTCCAATTCATCTTCTTCGAGAATTGCAAGGCTTGTGGCTAATGGTTCAAGAACAATATGCCCAATTTCTAATCCGTTTTGAGCAAGACAATGTTTAATATTTGTGATTTCTATAGTTTGTGCGGTTACAACCTTTGCCATCACTTCGAGTTTGTTCCCGCTCATTCCGACTGGGTTTATAATTCCATTTTTGTTGTTATTGATAATAAATTCTTGGGGAATTATATGGAGTATTTGATAATCGGGTGGTATGTCAATCTGCTTTGCTTCGTTTAAAACGCGGTAAACATCATTTTTGGTAATGACTCTGTTTTGTGAAGTGATTGATACTAATCCACGACTTTCGTAAAATTTAATATTATCTCCGGTAATACCAACGTTTACTTTGTTGATTGGAATATTCGATTGTGTTATGGCGCTTTGAACAGCTGAGTTAATATCCTCGACTGTTTGGTTAATATTATCAATTCTATTATGTCTACCCTTGTATTTCTTTCTTTCTGTAACTCCAACACCCAAAATATTTGGAACATTTTGGTCCTTGTCGAGTGAAACTACAACACAGCAAACCTTAGATGTTCCTATATCTAAACCTACGCTAACTATTTCGTTCATTTGGTTATTTGTGTTCTGTTTCTGTTTCATAAATTTAGTTATCTTATAATTACCTGATTATCAATTCTAAAATCGATTTCATTGAAATTCATCAGGTAGTTAGTTTCGATTTTGCTAAGGAAATTCGAGGCTTTTGTAATTTCGTCATCGCGAATAGGCTTGGCAAATATCATTTTGGTTCTTGATGACTTCGTGAATATTCGAAAGCAGTCGCTGGTCTCACAGATTTCGCTGATAAATCGATTAATATTGGTATCCTTAAGTTTTAATAGAAAATTAATTAGATTGGTAGCATAGAGGTTTTTACCTTCTGTTAGCTCAGGACATAGGATAACTGGAACAGCTATCTTTTTCTTAGTTATAAATGTAAAAGGGACACCCGTTTCATCAAGGAGGATATAACTGTTATTTTTTTCTTCGATTTTTGCAATGGGGCAACGCTCAGTTAATTGAATACCAAGTGTCTCGTTATCGATATGGAATATATTGC